>NZ_JAXHCE010000002.1:0-120000 GCF_042466365.1 Kineococcus sp. R86509
GCCGACCGTGCGTGGCGCGGCGGTCAGTGTTTGAAGGTGGGCGCCCCTGTAGAGGGGTGCGTCAGTGCCGTCGACGCCGCGTAGTCCACCGGTCGAAGCTGATGAAAAAGATCATGACGGCGAAGATGAGAGCCGCTTGCACGGTGGACCTGCTGATGCTGTCGCTGAAGGCGAAGTGCCACAGCAGCCAGGTGACGATGGCGCCGCCGGCGGCGGCCGCGACGACGCGGTGCAGTGAGGTCTGCTGGGGGGCGCTGCCGGAGTCTGCGGGCGACGTCATGCGGTCAGCGTGCCCGTTGCAGGGTGGTGGTGTCGAGAGACCGCCAGCGGGATCCCTCTCCCTGCGTGCAGTCGGGGAGAAGCACGACTGGCCCGGACCGCGGGATGACCGCGAAGTTCGCAAGTGGTCGCGACCAGGGCCGAGCCGTCTGCAAGATTGGGTCTGTGATCTGGCTATTGCCCCTTGTGCTGACGGTTGGCCTGTCGATCTGGGTGGGCACACGCCTGGCCCGCGTCAATGCACCCGGCAAGATGCCGATCTTCAGCGGCGCTTTCAGGCGGCCCCCGGGGTACGCGTGGACCCAGGCGTTGTTGCTGGTCATGGCGATGGTGACGGCCTACACCCGCGAGAAGGGACTATCCCAGACGCATGCAACGTCGTGGGTCTTCGGAGTGCTGGCCGCCTACGTCCCCTTCCTGCTGGTGATCTTGCTGCACAACGTCCGTTCTGCTGGAAGGCCCCGCAACGACCGATGATGCCTGCTTGGCCAAAAGACTGATTAGTCGTCCGCTCCTCGCCATGAGAGCAAGATCATCAGGCAGCTACGACGCTCCGCAGGCCCCATGACCAAGTGAGCTCGTCACAGAACTTGCCGCCAGTAGCGTTTGGGGGCGTCGAGGAAGAAGCGCCAGTTCTTGACCACGGCGAGGTCCTCCCACTCCACGCGGTGCAGGCCTTCGCCACCGACCTCGAGCACCGTGGCGCCCGGCAAGGCGGTGAGCAGTGGGGAGTGGGTGGCGCACAGAACCTGCTTGCCCTGCTCGGCCATCTGCTGCAGCCCAGCGCCCAGGACGAGGCAGTTGTCGAAGGACAGGGCCGACTCCGGTTCGTCGAGGAGCACGATCCCGGCGGCGGCGGTGTAGCGGCTGTTCAACAGATCGACGAAGCCTTCGCCGTGGCTGCGGTAGTGGAACTGGTAGTCGACCGGGTGCAGGGACTCCTGGTCGGACTCCTCGAGGTAGTCGTAGAAGCGGTGCATCGTCTCTGCGCGCAGGAAGAAGACCTCCCTGCGACCGCCCGCACCACGCACGACGCGCAGGCGGTCGGCGAGGGTGGAGGTGTCGCTGCGGCGTCCGCGGTCGGGGCCGGCGAGGTGGGCGCTGGTTCCACCTTCGGTGTGGGCGCCGAGGACCTGGGCGATGGCTTCGATGAGGGTGGACTTGCCGGCCCCGTTTTGCCCGACGAGGAAGGTGACCCCGGCGGGGACGTCGAAGCCTTGGGTGAGCAGCTGGCGCACGGCGGGGATGGAATCGGGCCACGACGTCTCGTCGATGACGGTGTCTGCTCGGGGCTCGATGCGTCGTAGTGGACGGGCGGGGGACGGCACGGTGCCAGCCTGCCGGAGCGTGCGGACACGCCGGCGCGAGCTCCCTGGGTGGGACTCGTACTGCTCGACGGCGCCGACGGCGATGGCCCACACCATCCGCGGCCAGACCCGACGTCACGCGCAGCGCGGGATGACCGTGAAGTCGCGACGTGTCGAAGCAGCAGCTCATCGTGACGGTGCGATGTCGAGGATCCAGCGCTGCTCGGGGCGTCACTCCCGTGGTGACCGAGCTCGAGGCACGACGTAGTGGAGCCCACCAGAGTGGTGGGTGATGCTGAGGGCGTGAATCTGTTCTTGCCGCGTGGGTCCGGTCAACGGTGGCTGCTCGTGCTGCCGGTCGTGCTGGCCTTGCTCTCCGCAGCCGTCACCCTCTTCGTGCTGCACTTCTCCGTCGAGCAAGCCATCCGCCTGTCTCTGTGGATCTTCTGCCCTTCGCTGATCGTGGTGTCAGCGGAGGGGCAACGACGCAGGCGTCAGGCCCGTCGGAAGCCGGCGTTGGAGAGTCGGTAGGGCGACCCTTGCCAGGCGCCGAGGAGTGACTCGAGCTGCCCTGGTGAGGGGCGTCGGGTCCCTGCGACGACCCGCTCTTCGACGGCAGCGTGAGGTCAGGTCAGGTTCCGGAGGCCATGGGAACGTGACCCGCTCCTCCAGACACCAACCTGAGACGATGATGTCGCCCGCAGAGGCGTTTCACGACGCCCCGCCCCCACCCACCGGAGTTCCGTCAACGTGCCCTGGAGTTGGTCCGCTGCGCGAGCAGCCGATGGGCAAGATTGCCGCTGACCTCGGCGTGAGTGAGTCCTGCCTGCGCGGCGACTGTTGCGGCAGGACCGGGCCACCCGTCGTTCGGGAATCAGGTCATTGTCCGCGACACCAACTCGGCATCAGCCCCGGCCTGGCAGCGGATCGACGCTGGAGGCAACCGGGTGCACCATCACTCGCAGCGGTGGCTCGGCCAGGAGTTCGATGACCCGTTCGTGGCGTCTCTCGATCTCCTCGTTGGTCTTGGCGTAGTGGCGATCGAATGAATCCTGGTCACGGTAGAACTCCGTGACCCAGATCGCTTCCGGGTCCTCGTCGTCCGTGCAGACGAGCCAGTCCACCGGGCCGTCGGCGTCCTCGACGTAGTGGAGGTCGGTGATGAACTCGGCGAGCTCATCTCCCTGTCCGGGCAGCGCTCGCATCTTGAGAAGCACACCGGGCTTGGTGGTTTCGAACATGAACAGTTCCCCTCTTGGATCTCCGCGGCGAGTACCCGCATCATGGAACGGCGTTCCAGCTCCAGTGTGGATCCGCGTTCCAAGTGTGTCAAGATGGGTCGTGCCCACAAGCAAGCCTCGGTCGCAGCGGCGAACGGTTTCGTTGTCCAGAGAACGACTCATCCACGCTGCCATCGCGATCCTCGACGCCGACGGCGAGGATGCCCTCACGTTCCGGGTGCTCGCCAGCCGCTTGGCGACCGGCTCGGGCGCCATCTACCACTACGTCGCGAACAAGGATGAGCTCCTCAAGGCTGCGACGGCAGACGTCATCGCTGACGGCTTGAAGGAGGTTTCGTCGGCCGCCGATCCTCTGGAGGACATCCGGGTACTCGCCCTTGAGGTCTTCGACGCCATCGATGCCCACCCGTGGGTAGGTACGCAACTGTCCCGCGAACCATGGCAGTTTGCGATCGTGCAGATCTTCGAAGCCGTCGGGACACGCCTGCAGGCTCTTGGTGTGGCAGACGAAGCACAATTCGACTCCGCTTCCGCGATCGTGAACTACATCCTCGGCCTTGCCGGTCAATACGCTGCGGCCGCGCGGCTACATCCGCGTGCCACGGATCGGACAGAGTTCCTCCAAGCGATTGCTGCAGAGTGGAAACGGCTCGGCGATGAGGACTTCCCGTTCGTGCACCGGATGGCCGGCAAACTCGACGGGCACGAGGACCGTGCGCAATTCCTCACTGGCATCGACCTCATCCTGTCCGGGATCCAAGCCAACGGGTAGTTGTTGAGCTGATGTGAGCAGCTGCCCGAGCGTGAGATGAACCTGGATGACGTGCCCACCCGTCGGGCACCGGAAACACCAGTCCTCGGCTGGCCCCTCGTGATCGTGCGCCTCCTCGTGGAGGCGTGGTGGCGGGAGTCCGGGACGTGGCTGACGCTGAGGCACGGAAGGAGCTGCCGTTGGCTACCCGTCGTCGACGAAACCGGAGAACGCCGCCGATTCCGACGACACCGAACCCTCGCCTGAGCTGCCGGCGCGACCGTGGGGTCCTCAGCTGGTTTTCTTCCGTGCGGGACGACGTCGGTACCCGGTACGCCCAGATCGGCTGTGCGAGTGCAGCGCGGCCCCGGCTCACCATCGAGGTCCTCGGGCTGTACTGCGTCAGTCCTGCGGGCCGAAGATGTGCGGACCGCGAAGGCTGACGTCGGCGCCGCCATCGACGAACAAGACCTGACCGGTGGTGTGTGAGTTCTCCTCACCGGTCAGCCAGGCCAGGGCCCGGGCGATGACCAGCGGTTCGAAGGGACCGTGCAGGGGCATGGGCACGATGGCCTGCAACTGGGCCCGACCTTCGTCGGTCTGCACCAACGGGGCGGTCATCGGGGTCAGGACGATGCCGGGACCGACAGCGTTCAGCGGAATACCGGCTCCGGCCCACGCGGTGGTGATGGACGTCGCCCGGACCCACTGGGCGATCGACCGCTTCGTCGAGGCGTAGATGAGGTGCCCCAGGTCCTTCTCGACGAGGGCCTCGGCACGAGCGACCGCTGCGTCCTCGTCCCCTGCGGCCAGGAGACGAACCAGCTCGGTGTCGTTGTCCTGCAGGGCGGAGAAGGAGGTCACCACGGCGGCTCGCGGCGCCGTCGACCGCAACAACAGCGGGCGCAGAGCCTCTACCGTCGCCACCGCTCCGAAGTGGTTCACCCTGACGGTCGACGATGACGGTAGGGCGACCCCGGCGACGGCGAGGACCGCGTCGAGGGTGCCGTCACCCCCGGCGGCCCGGATCGCGGCCTCGACGTTGCGGGCGAGTGCCGCCCGCTGTTGTGGCACAGCCAGGTCGGTGTCGAGGTCGGCTCCGCGCAGGTCGACCCCGATGACACGATGGCCCCGGCTGCGCAGGAGTTCTGTCGTCGCGAGCCCGATGCCCGAGGCGGCTCCCGTGACGACGTAGGTCCTGGTCATCGTCGAGTTCTTCGTCATGGTCGATTCCTTCGTCGGGTGCGGCACCGAGTCGGCTCTGAAACCAGGCGCCGTCGGTGAGGTGAGTGGTGCCGGAGACGAAGGCCGCCTCCTCCGAGAGCAGCCAGGCGACGGTGTGGGCGACGTCGACCGGACGTCCCAGGGACCCGCTGGGCTGCCCCGCCGCGTACTGGGCGCGTACCTCCGGGGCCAAACAGGCAACCGCGGGGACGACGTGGCGTCCTCGCCGCGTCTGCTCCGGGGCAATGTCGCCACCCGCACCGGCGTCGTCGCCGACGAGTTCAGCAAGAGGGTTTCAGACACGATGTGCTTGTCCTGACCGCTGGTGCTTCGCTGGCGGGTCGAGTTGCCGATTCGACGCTTCGCCCACCGCAGGTGCTGTCGTCAGGGGATCAGGGAGAACTCCGCGATCATCGACTCCGGCACGGCGTAGCCATCGAGATCGCGGATCTCGTCGATGTGGGCGGCTACGTCGTCCGGGCTGGCAATCGGTTCGTCGGCGGCCACGGTCCAGCCCGGTGCGACCCCCATGAACACCCGGCCGTAGCGGCCCCGGGCGATGGAGTAGAGCTCACGGGTCTGTGTGTTGGTCTCGCTGGCGAGGTAGGCGACCATCGCAGTGATCATCTCCGGTTCGCCGTGGGCCGGGGTGGTCGGCATCCCGATGAACTGCTCCGGGCTCATGTCGGCGGCCATCCGGCTGTTGGCCGCGGGGAGGATGGTGTTGACCAGAATGTTGTGCGCTTTGCCTTCCAGCGCCACGACGTTGGCCAGGCCGAAGACACCGCCCTTGGCTGCGGCGTAGTTCGCCTGGGCGATGGAGCCGAAGAGGCCCGCGGCGGAGGAGGTGAAGACGATGCGCCCGTAGCCGTTCTCGCGCATGTTCGCGAAGGCGGGCTGGGTGACGTTGAAGGCGCCCTTGACGTGGACGGCGAGCAGGGACTCGACCGCGTCGGGGGTGAGGTCGGTGAAGGGGGCGTTCTTGATGTTGCCGGCGTTGTTGATCAGGATGTCGACCTTGCCGAAGGCGTCGATGGCCGTCTGGACGATGGCTCGACCTCCCTCGGGAGTGGCGACGGAGTCGTAGTTGGAGACTGCTTCGCCGCCTGCGGCGCGGATCTCGGCCACGACCTGGTCGGCCATCGCGGTGCCGCCGTTGGTGCCGCTGATGTCACCGCCGAGGTCGTTGATGACGACTTTGGCGCCTCGTCGGGCCAGTTCCAGGGCGTGGGCTCGGCCCAGACCGCCACCGGCTCCGGTGACGATGGCGACGCGGTGGGTGAACGAAACGTCAGACATGGTCTCTCCCTCGAGAGCTCGGAAGATCCGAGCACCTGGCACACTATGCCATGTTGCGGTGTTGTGTCTGTGGAGGATGGTGAGGAAAGATGACGGGGATGTCTTCACAAGACGCCTCACCCTCCAGCGCTGCACCCTCGGATGCTGCACCCTCGACGCTGCGAGGTCGGCGCCGCTCGATGACGCGCTTCGACATCGCGATCGCCGCGACGGAGCTGTACGAACAGCAGGGCTACGAGCGCACCACCGTCGAGCAGATCGCTCACCGCGCCGGGGTGTCGATGCGGACCTTCTACCGCTACTGCGTGAACAAGGATGAGGCGATCACCTCAGAGTTGACGCCGGGACCGCAACTGCTGGCCGTCAGTGTGCGAGCACGCGCCGAACTGCCGATCGTGGACGCGGTGGTGACCGGCTTCGTGGACGCGGCCACGGCCGGCAGCAGGAACCGGACCGAGTTGAAGCGGACTCTGCGACTGATCATCAACACCCCCGCTTTGCGTTCCGCGTGGCTGATCGCGGGCCGCGATGCCCAGGACGACCTCGTCCAGGTGGTCTCCCAGCGGTGTCCGACCCTGTCGACGGTGCAGGCTCGGGCGTTGACGGCAGCCCTGACCGCCACATTGACGGTGGCGATCGAGACGTGGGCTGTGAGCGAAACCGGTGAGCTGGCCGACTACGCCCGCGATGCCCTGGGGGTCATGGCTTCGGCCCTCACAGACGCGGAGATCGTGCAGGGAACTGCGGCACCGGAGTAGTCGCGACAGTGCAGCCCCGGACGTGTGAACGCGACAGCCCGGTCACCGTCGAGACCGTGACGTCGTGGGGCGCCGGCGACAGCGCGCACAACGCGGGATGACCGGGCGTGCGTCCTGGGTCGTGATGGCACGGCAGCCTGCCTTGGGGTCACTCGTCCTCGATCTGGTGCCAGGACACGGGAAGGAAGTCAGGGTCAGGTTCCTGGCTGATCGTCTCCTGGGTCACGGCCTCCAGGAGCTCCACGGCCCCCTGGATGATGCATCGCCGGCTGTCGTCCTCATCGAGCTCCCAGGCGTACTCCCAGTCGGTGGCTTCGTTGACGAACACGCCCAGCTCATCGGGGAAGCCCAAGCTGGAGGAGATCCCCCAGATCAGCTCTGCGCCTTCCTCGGGGGTGATGAGGCCTTCGACGATGGAGCGGGCGTGGGTGTGCGCCATCACCCACGACGCCTGATGGTCGTTGAGGTCGGGGGCGCCGAGCTCGTCGAGGGCGGTGGTGAACAGGTCGCGCAGGGTGCGGGGGTCACCGGAGGCCCGGCGAGTTCGCGCAGGGTCGGTGAGTCGCAGCCGCGGGTCAGGGCGAGCGCTGCCCACTGGGGCATCTGTTCCGGCGGCAGGTCGCCGAACCGCGCGCGGGCCCGGGCGCGGTAGAGCGGGTCCATGAGTGCAGTGTCGCCGACGGGGCGATTGGCGGGTGTCCGTTCTGGAACGTCGCCTCGGCCCTGCGTCGCACCCAAACGCGGGATGACCGTGACGTCGGGGTGTTGTTGCCTCCTGCTCCAGTGGATCAAGATGCGGACGTGATGACGCCCTTGGTGCTCGACTTCACCGACCCGGCGCGAACAGCCTGGGCACCCGGTGGTCATCGCCCCTTGCGCACGAGTCTGTGGCGTCCGGCAGGAGCTGAGCTTTGGCCGGTCGTACTGCTGTCTCACGGCACCGGTGGCTCGGCCCGTTCCCTGGCGTGGCTGGCCGAAGCTCTGGTGGATGCCGGCTGGGCGGTGTTGGCGGTGGACCACCACGGCAACACCGCCACCCAGGACTACCAGCCCGCCGCCTTCGTCCGTGCCTGGGAACGACCACTGGACTTGAGTCGTGCCCTCGACCAAGCCTTGAGCCTGGACCTGGGGCTGGACCCGTCCCGCGTAGTGGCCTGCGGTTTCTCCATCGGCGGGTACACCGCAGCAGCCCTGTGCGGTGTGCGGGTGCAGCGGCTGTTGTTCGAGGCGCTGGTCAGTGGGCAGATCCCACTGCCTGCGGTGCCGGAGTTCCCGGGTTTGGCGCGCGAGCTGCGCCAGCTCTGGGAGCAGGATCCCGACGGTTTCCTCGCCGGGTGCGAGGGCGACGTCAGCGATGCGCGGGTACGCGCTGCGGTCTTGCTGTCACCGGGAATCGGTGACCTGCTCGACCTCGACAGCCTGGAGCAGGTGCAGTGCCCCGTCTTGATCCTGTCCGGCGGCGCTGATGACACCACCCCGGCCGAGGCGAACGCCGATGTCTACGCCAAGCACATCCCGGCAGCGCAGCACGTGTGCCTGGGAGAGCGGGTGGTGCACTACGACCTGCTCGATGCGGCGACGCCGGGTGAACGTACTGCACTGCACAGACTTGCGGCGCGACTGACCGTGCAGTTCTTGGGGTCGTTCGCTGGGCCTGATGAGGCTGCTCGACCTTCCGCGAATCAGCAGATCCGGTCGTCGCCGAGCGACCCCGGAGCGACCACTCGTACCGCGGGATGACCGTGAGTTCCTACCAAGCTGTTCAGCCACGCCCCCAGAACGCGGTCGGGTCCTCCGCCGGGCGGAACCCGAGGGCCTCTACCGCCTCTGACACTTCCTGAAAGCGGCGACCGACGTAGCTGGGGTCATGGGCATCGCTGCCGAAGGACACCGCCGTCCCGCCTGCCTCGTGCCACCAGCGGACCACCCGCAGGTCCAGCGGGATGGACGTGTTGACCTCCAGCACTCGTCCGGAAGCCGCCAGAACGCCTAAGAAGGTGTTGCGTTACCTGGTGATCACTGAGGGTCGGTGCATGGCTGGTCGGTGAAGGTGCCGTCTTCGGTAAGGCGTCGGGCTGCTTCGATCTCGATCGGGCCGCGTGGCTTCACGTCCTGACCCGCCAGTCGGGCCAGCATCAACCGGATCGAAGCCACTTGGATCATGGCCTCGGAGTGGGCGGTCTTGCGTTCGTAGTCGCGTGCCAAGCGTCTGCACCTCGTCAGCCAAGCGAAGGTTCGTTCCACCACCCACCGTCGGGGCAGCACCTGGAAGCCTCGCACGTCGGCGTTGCGGGGCACCGCCACCATCTCGATGTTTTCGGTTGCGGCCCAACCCACCAGCGAGGTGTCGACGCTGTTGACGTAGCCGCCATCGACCCAGACCAGCCCCAGGCGGGGATAGCGCTGGCTGATGCCGCTCAGGACCCGCTTCGCGCCGTGGCGGTCCTGCAGGGAGGCAGAGTGCACGACGACTTTGAGGACGAGCCCGTTGGTGTCGACCAGCAGGTGGCGTTTGCGTCCACGGGTGCGTTTGCCGGCGTCGTAGCCGATGGCTTCCCCGCCGTGGCTGGTCTTGATCGACTGGGAGTCCAGGACCCCGGCGGAAGGCTGGGGGTCGCGGCCGTCGCTGACGCGGACCCGGTCGCGCAGGACGTCGTGGACGCGGGTCCAGGTCCCATCGGCGGTCCAGGTGGCGAACCAGCGGTAGGCCACCCACCACGGGACCAGGTCGTGGGGGACGGCTCGCCAGGGGCAGCCGGTGGTGAGGACGTAGAGGATCGTGTCGATGACGAGGCGGGTGGAGTGGAGTCGTGGCCGTCCACCACGACGTCGGTCGGGTTGGGGCAGAAGCGGTTGCAGCAGTTCCCACTGGGTGTCCAGCAGTGAGGAGTCGTAGGCCGGTTTGCACGAGCAGGCACACACGGGCTGATCATGGGGGTGGGGTGGTGGCCTGACGGCCACCACCCCACCCTCACTCACCGGTGATGATCAGTAACGCAACACCTTCTAAGACGTGGCGGGTCTGCTCCTCCACCTGGCCCCAGGGCGAAGGGCCGTCATCTGGGGTCCAGTGCCGAAGGGAGAAGTCGATGTGACCCAGCACCTCGAACGGGCCGTCACTGGCGACCATGGACTCGACCTGTCTGAGGTAGGCCGAGAGCAGGCCGACGGGGCTGTGCTGGTCCTTGGCGTGATCGACCAGCAGGTGTTCCCCGGGCGCGCGGGTGTCTTCCAGGGTGTGGATGGAGCCCACGATGCGGTCGAAGCCGCGGGACAGGACGTCACGGACGGCGTCGGTGTGCCAATGCACCTCCGACATCTCCACTCCCGAGCGGATGGTCAGATCCGGGAAGCGGTGCCGGCAGTCGTCGATCGCGGCTTGGTAGGCGTCGACCTCCAGAGGTGCGCCCATGAAGTGCCCGTGCCCGCCGGGGCCGATCGGGTCGTCGTAGCTGCCGCGGATGCCTTCGTCCCAGGCCCAGCCGCCGGGTGGGGCGTTCCAGACGGTGAAGTCGACGTGCTCGGTGAACGAGAGCGCCGGTAGGCCGATGGCGAGGGCGTGCTCGCAGCTGGCGCGCATGTTGCCGTGGAAGGAGTCCCAGGAGAATTGCGAGTGGGTGTGGTCGTCCGCGGGCAGCGACGTGGGGGTGTTGGCTGGGGCAGCAGACGTGATCGACGGCTCCGTCATGAGTGGCCACGGTCCCAGACGACGCCTCGACGTGCCAGGGCTACCAGAACCCGTCCATCGGCAGCTCAAGACCACGCACAACGTGGGATGACCGCGACAACCCCAGCCGACCCCTCAGTAGTTCTGCAGCCATGACGCAACACGTCGACGTGGGAGGCCAGGTTGGCGGCGTGTCGCGTCATGGCTGCAGAACTGCTGTGGGGTTGACGTCCGCGGCGGTCCGAGTGTCGCCTCGGACCCCGGGTCAGCGGACCGGCTACGACGTCACGGCCATCGACATGAGCGGACGTTGCAAGCATCCGTCGTGTTCCGCAGGACCTAGATCCAGCCGGTACCGGTTGGAATCCCGCCAATGGGGGATGGGCGGGGACGTCGTCGGCGTTGCTCCACCGCGCGGAAGGTCCGAGACCACCGAAGTGCGAACGCTTCGAGCTCGTCCGCGCTGACGCACGCGGCGAGTTCCTCGTCCTCAACCGGGCTCCATGGCGCGGTGCGCCGGGTCGCGACCCCGGCGGTGTCGGCGTGACGCTGCGCCTGCGAACGATGGCGACGGTGGCCCTGCCCCGGCATCTGGAGCTGCGACTGCGACCGCAGCCCGGTCTGGGGCGAGGTCACGGTGTACTCAGCTGCCAGCCGTCGCTGGGGCCGCCAGAACCGTGGGTAAGCCAGCTCCGCTCACGGAGCCACGCGGTGCGCTTCTGCCAGACCCGGTCCCCGACACCGGCCTCACGGGCGAGCAGAGCCGCGGTGTGATCGGGTGGAATGTGGTTGTCGTAGTCGGCGGCCGCGGCGAGCACCCACACCACCGCCTGCAGCGACGTCCGCGACGGGCGAGGCAGCTGTGCTCGGGGGATCGTGCGGATCGTGGCGTGGAGAGCGCGGGCCCAGCGCACCGCAGAGGGGACCATGTCGCGGGGGTCGGTCGGCAGCAGACGCACGCGCTCCGACGGCTCCTCCTCTATTGCCCTGAGGAGAACGCTGCCATCCGCTGCGCCGTCTAGCGGGAAGTCGCTGCTCATCGCAGCTGAGCCGAGGCGGTGTCCCCGACGACGCAACGCAGCCGGGTACCCTCCCACGCGACCAGGACGATCCCGGTAGGGGAGTGGTGCCCTTCTCCGGGCAACGTGGCCTTGCCCCTATCCGCGAACTGCACGATCGTTCTCTCGGTTCATGGTGGTCAGGTCTTGACCGGAACCACCCGGGCGGTCGAGCCGAGACGCCCAAGCACCGCGACGGTGCGCTGCACCGTGCCTACCATCCACCGGAGGTCACCAGTGGAGTGCCGGCAGCGTCGAGCGCGCCGGCTTCACAGGCGGGGTACGAACAGTTCCCCGCGCATCGCCCGCTCGAGCAGGTCCGCGGCCTGAGCTCTGTAGCGAAGGCTGCGCCCGATCCCGGTCAACCCCTGCAGTTGGGCGGTGTGCTGCTCGGGGTCAGGGACATCCTGGGCGGCCCGCAGCGCCCGCCAGCTCTCCCGCGCGGCAGTCAGGTCCGCTGCGCTCAGCTGTCGGAACAACCAGGCCATGAAGGGTGGGTGGTGGCGCAGCGTCTCGTATCCCTCCAGACGCCACTCGAGGGGCCCGTAGTCGAGCATCCACGTGACAGCGCTCTCTTCCCAACCCTCCACCGCAGGCGGGAGAACCTCAGCCGGCCAGCTTGGTGGGACGTAGCCGGTGCGAGACGGTGAGCCCGAATCGCCGACCTGACGTGCCCGGCCGGACCGGCCTCCACTTCCTGCTGGCTGGCTCATCAGACGGCGGCGATGAGGTCTGGGGAGTCGTTGCGAGGGGAGTTGACCGCGGGGGAGACCTCGCGGGTGCTCAACGTGGGCTCAGGCAAGGCATCCAGGACCTGGCGGACCAGGTCCAGGTCGGTCAGTTGTGGGTCCAGCCAGTCGTCTCGCATGTCGGGCGGGACGATGATCGGGGTGCGGTCGTGGATGTGGCCGAGGGCGTCGGTGGCCTGGGTGGTCAGGATGGTGAATGTCCACAGCCAGCGGTCGGGGTCGTTCTCGTTCTTGGCCGGGTCCGGCCACAGTTCGTAGAGTCCGGCGAAGGCCAGGACCTTGTCGTCGGTGTCGTACATGAAGTGCGGTACTTTGGTTGCGCCAGAACGCTTTTGCCACTCGAAGTAGCCGTCGGCGGGCGCCAGTAGCCTCCGCTTGGAGGCCGCCCGCTTGAAGGCGGGTTTCTCCGTCACGGTTTCTACCCGGGCATTGATCATCCGGGATCCGATCTTGGGGTCCTTGGCCCACGAGGGGATCAGGCCCCAGCGCACGGTCCTCAGTTGGCGTGTCGCCTCACCCTCGGGATCGTCTCGGGGGGTGCGCTCGAGGATGACTCGGGCGTTCTGGGTGGGGGCGATGTTGTAGGAGGCCGGCAGTGCCTCACCGATGACATTGCGGACCTTGAAGACGTCGACGAGTTCGGGCTCGGGCCGGGATCGAGCGTAGCGACCACACACACAGTGAGTCTGGCTCAGGTCGTCGTGACCTGCCTGTCCTCGAGAGATGTCCGGACTGTCCCCTGACCGACCTGGGGACGGCACGAGCTCCCTGTCGCTTCGCTGCTCGTCCCGCCCACACGTGGACAGCGGAGGACGGAGCCCAAGCCGTGTCAGGCCTCTGGTCCAGACTGACTCCCATGGACGCACCGCAGGCCTTAGTGATCGCTGCAGGTGTGCATGCAGGGTTCCAGGCGACCATCACCCTGGTCACCTACCCGATGCTGGTCGCGACGCCAGCGGCGACGTGGACGCAGGTACACGCCGCCCACTGGCGGCGCATCAACCCGCTGGTCGCCGTCGTGTACGGGGCGGTGGTTGCCGCATGGGTCTGGGCGTTCACCAGCGATGGTGGCGTTGGGCCTTCGTTGTGGGTGGCGGCCGCGGGCAGCGTCATCACCGGTACGGCGACCGCCTTGCGGGCCGCGCCAACCCACACCCATTTGCGACGGGAAGGACCGCGCCCAGAGCTTCTGCGACGTCTGCTGCGCGCCGATCAGCTCCGAGCGGTGGGCGCGCTGCTGACGTTCGCTGGTGCCCTGGTTGCGGCCTGGTGACTCAGCCCCGGGCGGGATCCTGGGGAAGGCGGAGCTTCCTGATCAGGATGCTGGCGGGGTTTCCGGGACAGCCGAGGGCTCGGAACGATCGACGAGCATCACGTACAAGATCACATGCTCAAAGGGCAACTGTGGGCGTAGTTGCTCGATGGCGGCCGCGCTGGTGTCGGCCTCGATGACGACGTAGGTCGCCTCTGGATCTTCGTGGCGGCGGTGCGCCAGTTGCCACATCACGGCCACAGTCTCACTTACCGTCCCAGCTCGACGCCGCATCGGTCCTGGTCAGTGTCACCGTCTGCGCGGGAGCGGGCGGAGCGGTCTGGACGGAGGTGGGGTGCCAGAACCGCAGATGCTCCAGGGCAGCGAGCTCGTGCACCCACGTCTCGAACGAGCAGGCCGGATGCAAGGCGTGTGATCGGCGATAAGACTGAACCCAAGACGCTGAAGCCTGGGGGTTGCGATCTGCAACCCCCAGACCAGCTCGACTCGTCTACTTCTTGCTGCGGTGCCAGTCGAGGATCCCGACGATCAGCAGCAGGGTGTTGGCGGCGTTGGTGGCAGCGAGAACCACGGCGGCCCACGTCTGCTGGTTGACGGTGAAGGTGGCCGCCGCGTTGGCCAGCATCAGCGCGAGGAGCAGGGCCAGGCGCACACCGCGGCGGGTGTGGGGGTGGCTGTAGAGGTTCTGCAGTCCCCGGCCGGCGTGCTGGACCTGCCGAAGGGTCCAGCGCGCCGCCGTGGCGAGGTGGGGTAGGAGGGTGAGGAGCACAGTGGTGACGCGACGGACGAACATGGTCGTCTTCCTTTGCGTGACTGTGGTCGTCTCGGGTGCTGGCCAGCTGTCCGGGTGAGACCTGTGGATGAAGCCCTGTGGTGCCGCATCTGCTGCGACATCTCCGTTATGGGGCCCGGCGAGTCCTTCGTCGATCACCG
Organism: Kineococcus sp. R86509; assembly: GCF_042466365.1. Classification (NCBI taxonomy): domain Bacteria; kingdom Bacillati; phylum Actinomycetota; class Actinomycetes; order Kineosporiales; family Kineosporiaceae; genus Kineococcus; species Kineococcus sp. R86509. The sequence goes on from NZ_JAXHCE010000002.1 coordinate 14,540, forward strand.
TCTAGGAAGTCCGAAATGCGACATGCTCAGGTCCGAAATCGGCTGAGCTGCTCGAGCCGAAGCGATGAGGCGAGAGGGATGGCACATGGCGGCGAAGAGGGACCCGAAGAGCGACCCGAAGAGCGACCCGAAGAGCGACCCGCAGAGCGACGCTGCGAAAGCGCGGGCCGTGCAGCCCAACTCTGTGTCCTTCGCCACCCGGGCAGACTTCGGCCACGCTCTCGATGAGCTGTGGAGGGCCACCCGCGCGGAGCGCAGTACCAGCAGCAGTCCCTACGGCATCAAGGATCTGCAGCAGGGGATCAACGCAATACTCAGAAGGAACGACCCGAAGAAGGCTCCGATCTTCTTGGTCGAAGACGGCAAATACCCACCCTGGGCCAACTGGACAAGCTGGCGGCACGGGACCATTCCGAACACGGGGTCTGAGGACGTCTTTCTGGCTGCCCTAGAAGTGTGTGGGATCGACGACCCGGTTCGACGTCAAGCCTGGTGGGATCAGTTCGACAGGCTGAGGGGACAGCGCGGGGGGACCCCCTCGACCGCCGGGGCTGCTGAGTCGCGTCCGTGGGCGGAGCGTGACGGAACCGGGCTGGCTCGTCTCCTGCAGGACATGCAACGCGCCGCGTTGTTCGAGGACGTGCCGCCCTACCTGCGCGGCGTCGACCTCACCGACTTGAACCGTCAGGTGCGTGTCCACATCGGTATCCGCACCACAAGCGCAGATATGGAGGCCGACCGCTACACGAACCCCGGGGAGCGTGGACCCGAGAAGGACCCCCTTCCATGGCGGGCGTTCATGGCCGGGCAGGGGCCGCCGATCGGCGAAGGTCAAGTGGAGGGTGACGGGGGCCGTGACCAGGTGGTCGTGGCCGCCGACCCGGGGTTGGGTAAATCCTGGTTGCTGCGGTGGGAGGCCCACCGGCTCGCTGCGGCAGCACTGAAGGTGATGCAGCGGGCCCTACCGCGCAGCGGTGACTTGTCCAAGGTTCCCATCGGTCTGCTGCTCCCGGTGCGTGTGCGTTGCGACCAGTTGGTGGCCACCGAAGGCCGGACGCTGAGCGAGAAGCTGACCAGCCACCTCGAAACCCGGTACCAACCTACGATCACCGCTGTGAAGGCGGCAGGCGAACTCGCCGGATCAGGCCGGGTGGTGTGGCTGCTCGATGCCTACGACGAACTGACCACCGACGCCCGCGCGGTCCTTCTCACACTGCTGCTCGACCATGCCCGGCTCTTGGAGCGCACGGGGCTGAGAATGCGGTACGTGCTGACCAGTCGCATCGCCGGCTGGACCGGCGCCGCCAACCTGCCCGGCGCGCCGGTGGAGGTAGAGCTGCGGCCGTTCACCGTTGAAGACGTCTACACCTTCTTGGACCACTATCCCCTCGATGCTCAACGCAAGAAACAGCTCCGTGCTCACCTCGACCGGCCGGGGATGGCGGCCATGGCCCGAGTACCTCTGTTGCTGGCACTCCTGTGTGGTGTCGCGAAAGACCTGGCACTCGGCGAGCAGCTGCCGACCACCCGGGCGAAGTTGTACGAACGGATGCTGTTGTGGTTCATGCAACGACCACACCGCAGCGCCGACGTCCCGCAGCACATCTCGGTCATCCGAATCCAGAGCCAACTTAACCAGCTAGGTCGCGTCGTCCACGCTTTCGCCACCGGTCGACCCGGGTGGGTAGACCTTATGCCCACTTCTGAACTACTCACCCTTCTATCTCAACCAGGAGAATCACCTGAACGAGCCGAGGAGCGTCTAGAGTTCCTGTCTCAAGGTGCGGGTATTTTTGTCCCGCAAGGTGACTCCACGCTGGGGCGCAACCAGCACTACCTTTTCCTGCATCGCACCGCCGCGGAGTTCCTCCTTGCCCGCCACCTCGCTAAGCTTCCCGCCGACGGCCCTGATGGCTGGCGGAGCATGCTCGAGGAGCATCTCTGGTTCGAGGCGGATTGGGGCGAGGTCATCCCCATGCTCGGCGAACTACTGCCACCTACCCTGGCTGCTGACCTCATTCGTCACCTGGCCGATGAACCTCGCGACCCCTTCGCGAACTCTTTCCGGTACGCCATGCGCATCTGGGCCACTCGCACCCAGGATTCCGATACCCTTTTATCCGCGCAAGATGCGGACCGTTATGCGAACAGACTCATCGCATGGGCTACCAGTAGCATGCCGTTGCGGAAGGTGTTCACAACCGTTTTGAACGAGCTCAATGCACCTTGCGCGATCACCAACGCACTGTTGGAGTTGGCGCGCGACCACCATCGCGACCCTGATGCACGTTCGGATGCAGTCAAGGCTTTGGCCGGGCGGGCAGGCGCGGAGGTCACTGCTTTTCTGATGGAGTTGGTTGGACACCGCGATCGCAGCCTTGACCCCGATGTACGGGCGGAAGCAATCAAGGCGTTGGCCGAACGGCAGGGCACGCCCGCCTTCTGGTTAGAGGTAGCGAGCGACGGTAACCTCGATGCCGACGTGCAGTCGGCGGCCGTCATAGCAATAGCTAAGCAGGAGGGCGCTGATGTGAATGCACTTTTACTACAAGTGATCCGCGAGGCTCAATTACAAGTCCACGTACGCTTGACGGCCGTTCAGAGGTTGGCCGATCGGAACGACGCAGATGCCACTGCGGTCCTGGCGGAGTTGGCCCGCGACACTGACCTTAGCGCTGCAATGCGGCGGGCGGCTGTTTCGGGGTTGGTTGGGCGCGAGGACGCCGGGGTCACGGAGGTCTTGGTGGATGTGGCCCGCGACGTTGACCTCGACGGTTGGGTGCGGCGTGAGGCTGTTTTAGGGTTGGTTGGGCGCGAGGACGCCGGGGTCACGGAGGTCTTGGTGGAGTTGGCCCGCGATGCTGACCTCGGCGGTTGGGTGCGACGGGCGGCTGTTTCGGGGTTGGCTGCGCGCGAAGACGCCGAGGTCACCTCGGTCCTGGTCAAGTTGGCCCGCGACGGTGACCCCGACGCTGTAATGCGGCGGGTGGCTGTTTCGGGGTTGGTTGGGCGCGAAGACGCCGGGGTTAATGCGGTCCTGCTGGAGTTGGCCCGTGACGCTGACCTTGACGCCGAGGTGCGGCGGACGGCCGTTACTGGGTTGGTCGGCCAGAACGGCGCAGATGCCACGGAGGTCTTGGTGGAGTTGGCCCGTGACGCTGACGTCGACGGTTGGGTGCGGAGGGTTGCTGTTTCGGGGTTGGGCGGGCGCGAGGGTGTCGAGGTCACGGAGGTCTTGGTGGAGTTGGCCCGCGAGGGTGACCTCGACGTCGAGGTGCGGCGGGTGGCTGTTTCGGGGTTGGGCGGGCGCGAGGGTGTCGAGGTCACGGAGGTCTTGGTGGAGTTGGCCCGCGACGCTGACCTTGACGCCGAGGTGCGGGAGGTGGCTGTTTCGGGGTTGGGCAGGCGCGAGGGTGCCGGGGCCACGGAGGTCTTGGTGGAGTTGGCCCGCGACCCTGACGTCACCGCTCGGGCGCAGCACAAGGCTGTTTCGCGGTTGGGCAGGCGCGAGGGCGCCGGGGCCACGGAGGTCTTGGTGGAGTTGGCCCGCGACCCTTACCTCGACGGTTGGGTGCGGCGTGAGGCTGTTTCGGGGTTGGGCAGGCGTGAAGACGCCGGGGTCACGGAGGTCTTGGTGAAGTTGGCCCGCGACCCTAACCTCGCCGGTTGGGTGCGGCGTGAGGCTGTTTGGGGGTTGGGCGAGCGTGAAGACGCCGGGGTCACGGAGGTCTTGGTGGAGTTGGCCCGCGACCCTAACCTCGACGGTCGGGTGCGGCGGGCGGCTGTCTCGGGGTTGGTCGGCCGGAACGGCGCGGATGCCATGGCGGTCCTGGTGGACTGGGCTCGTGACGCTGACCTTGACGTTGCAACGCGGCACGAGGCTGTTTCGGGGTTGGTTGAGCGCGAGGACGCCGGGGTCACGGAGGTCTTGGTGGAGTTGGCCCGCGACCCTAACCTCGACGGTTGGGTGCGGCGGGCGGCTGTTTCGGGGTTGGGCAGGCGTGAAAACCCAAGGGTCACCGCGGTCTTAGTAGAGCTGGCACAGTATGGAAGCGGCAGCCTGCGATCGACGGCTCACGAGGCGCTTCTGTCTGGCATGCCCCCCCGCCAGATCGAAGCTCTCTTGACTGGCCACCTGCCACTCGGTCTCGCATATGACGTGACGCTTAATCAATCATCAACGCTGACGACGGAGCAGCGACAGCGGTTGCGGGCGCTCTATCGAGTCGCATGAGCCTAGAGCAGGCCGGTCGATGGCCTCGACGAGCGCACAGTGGGGCAGTCGCAGCAGGACAAGAGCGTTTGTGCGCTGGGACGGCTCTGTCCGTTCTCTGTCACGTTGTCCTAGCCGCAAGCCCGTGACCTGCGGTGGGACAAGACGCCTGAAATGTTCTTGGCCGATCCATCTTAGTCATCTTGTGCTCGTCGGAGATCGCCATGACCTTCGGCTGATGTAACGCGTCAGCCAGCCACTGCAGCCACCGTCACACGATCCGTAGGACCGGCCGCTGCTCTGCCTGTCCCAGCAGAAACCGCACCCGTGCGAGTGGGATCCGCAGCTCCTTGGCCAGCGCGGACGTGGTCAGGCCCTGCTGGCCGGCTACCTGAAGGCGCCGGTGAGCAACGATGGTTGTTCGCCGGGGAAGTGCTCCACGCTTTCGCGGGTGGTGGTGTCTACGAAACCCGGGCCTTGACACGCACGCCCGCCTGCGACGACAAGGGCCGCGCCCCGAGCTCCTACGACGCTTGTCGCGTGCCGACCGGCTCCGGTTGGTAGGTGCGCTACTGACGTTCGGGGGTGCCTTGGTAGCTCAGTGACCGGCGGCTACCGTCGATGTATGGTTGATGAGCAGGAAGTCCGGCAATGGTTGAGTCTGGGCACTGAGAGCCGTTCCTTTGAGGTCAAGGGTCCCGGCCTGAGGACGCAGAAGGCATACGCGGCGAAGGTTGCCCGGGCGGTCATGGCAATGGGCAATTTGCGTGGCGGCGGGTTGGTCTGCTTGGGCATCGATGACAAGCAACTAGCGCAGATGAGCCCTGGCCTGAACGCTGAGCAGTTGAAGCAGTGGAGTGACGTGGATGAGGTCAATGTTGCCTTGAGCCGCTACATCGAACCACCAGCCGACGTTCGGGTCCATCTCATGGAGCTACAGGCGGGAGTGCACGTCGTGGTGCTGGAGGTGCATGAGTTCTTCGATGTGCCGCACTTGTGCCGGCAAGACTTTCCTGGCGAGGTGCAGCGAGCCCACCTGTACGTGCGTCCGCGCGGGAAGGCGGAGTCGACGACTGTGCCGACTGCCACGGACATGCGTGAGCTCATCGACTTGGCCGTCGAAAAGGGGTTAGGTGAGTTCCTGCGTCGTGCCCAAGGAGCTGGCCTGGGTCTGCCTGGTGGTCAGTCCCCGACGCACGAGCTGACTTCTATCGCGGATACTGCCTACCAGAGCGAGTACGAGCAGGCGTGGGCTTCGCCCAGTGACGCGCTGAAGCGGATGCAGGTGTCGGCGGCGTACTTCGATGTCGCCATCCGTCCACGCCCATATCTCGGGGATCGATTCGAGAGCGGGCAGCTGGAAAAGTTGGTGAATGACCTTACGGTCCGGCTGCGAGGTTGGCCCTTACCGTTCGTCGACGACGTCAACAGCAACCCGCCGAAACGGTACGGACAGTGGGTCGGGCAAGAGACCATCATTCGCAACTACTCTCCCGGGAGCACGTGGAACTCAGACCGGGACCGGGAAGCGTGGCGCCTATGGTGTAGCGGACAGTTCTTGCACCGGAGGGTCTTGATCTCCGACGAGCGTCCCGACATCCCCGAAGCCCAAGCGAGCCTGCCGGGCGCCACGGGCACGGTCGTCGGATGGGACGTCTTGCTGTATCTCGTCGAGGTGGCAGAGTTTGCCTCGCGCCTGGCAGCTGTGACGGGATGTGATGGAGTAGACATCGAGGTCGGGATGCACAACGTCCAGGGCCGCCAGTTGGTGTCAGGAGATGACCACCGGGTCGACGTCCAGCGCATGATGTCAGCCAATACGCTGCATGGAAAAACGATGGCATCACGTCCCGAGCTGGTCACCCAGACTCGACGGGTGGGTGTACGTCTGGCTCAGACCCTGCTAAAGCAGTTCGGTCTGCAGGTGCCAGACGGATTCTTGATGGACTGGCAGGACGAGGTCCTTCAATGATCAGCCCGAGGTCGGGCGGTGGTTGGGCTCGCAGCTGCTCGATGGCCTGAGCGTTGCTGTTGTGCTCGATGACGACGCGAATCGCCGCCTCGGTCTCGTCTCGGCGTCGGTGCGTTAGCTCCTACATCACGGGGGCAATCTCACCAACCAGCTCGGCTGGTTGCGGCATCCGCTGCGGGCTGTGACGCTGCGGCCGCCATAGACGACGAAGCCGACGCTGGTTGTACCGCCGTCGCGAGCTCTGGTGCAGGTGTCGGTCCGGGCTTCGCGGTGGGGGAGGAGGGAATCGCCTGAGGGTAGGTGGGCCTCCAGAATCGCAGCTCGTCTTGGAGCTGCTCCAGGGTGGCCTGCTCGCGCACCCACGTGTCGAAGGAGTAGCCCGGGGACAGCGCTCCGGGGCGGCAGTAGGAGTTCACCCACGCGGCGTGGACGGCGGGGGAGGCGCACACCAGCGTCCGCCAGTCGACGTCCTCCTCGCCGCGCCAGATGCGAACGCTCTGGTTGCCATCAGCGTGGGAATGGATGAGCCCGAACGCCTCGGCGGCCTGGACTGCGTCCTCGCCGACGTCGTAGCTGGTAGTGAGGTCGTCCACGGCGGCCAGCATGCCGCCGTGGTTCTTGCTGACGACCCAGAACAGACCCGGGGCGATCTCATCGAGGTTCAGTACGCCGGGCCAGGTCGACTCAGCAACAGTGCGGGCGATGTGGGGGGAGAGCGACATGACCGGTCCGATCCGCAGCAAGGTGTAGGTGGAGGTAGCTCTGAGATGGGTCCGCGGAGCAGAGTCAGAAGAGTTGGTACGGCGCCCGCTCGGTGTCCAACTGCTCCTGCCGATGGACAATCTGGTCGAAAGCAGGGTTGCTCTCTACGGGCTTGACCTGGCCCCGAAGGAGTCGCCCGACCGTCCCCACAGAGTCCTGCAGAGCGCTGGTGCGCTTGGCGACGTCGTCGGGATACCGGCTGATCTCCCACCGGGCGAACGGGGCGAAACCCCGGTCGTGCAGGGTGTACTTCGTGAAACGTCCGGTCTCCCATAGGGCTGTTGCCGTAGCCTTCGCCGCATCGCTTCCCTTGGTCACCACGTGCAGTCCGAGCCCCTTGGGAAGATTCTTCTGCAAGACGTCTAGGAAGTGCTGCTCGGCTGCGCGCCAACCGATCGTGATGACGGAAGTGGCCTGCTGCAAGTCCTGTATCATCGCCTGCCGCAACTCCTCGGGCATGACCAGACCTGGCTTGCGCTCGACGGGAATCGCCATCGCCGGCAGGTACGCCATCGTCTGGCCTTGCCCCCCGGCCTCGAGAGGCTGGTCGTTCGGGGCCCGCCACACCAGCTCTGAAGCATCGGAGTTCACGGTGGCGTCCTCGGGGTCGGAGTTGATGATCAGGCGGCGGGCGTCGTCACCCCGTTTCAACCGTTCACCGCTGTCGTAGGTATCAAACGGGAACCGGTAGCTCCAGTTCACTGACCCGTGCGGCTTGAAGACGTGCACGTTGCGGTGGGCGGTGTAGCCCTCGAAGGTGGTGATCTCGTGGCCGAAGACAGCCTCCACGGCCCGCTCGAGCAACACGTCGTAGTTGAAGGTGATCAGGCATAGCGGCTGGTTGACCACGCGTGACCATGCACGCAGCTGGTCCAGCAAGGACACGTAGGCGGTTTGCCCAACGGCCTCCTCGTGCCAGAGGTGCGGGGTTCGGGTCAGCACCCGCTGCAGGTAGAAGCGCACCGCGGTCAGCTGTGCTCGCAGGTCAGGGTCGTCGCTGGACTGGTCCTGCATGGCCTGCAGGGCTGCCTCGATGCCCAGTCCGGCGCGGACGTCCTGGGAGCATCGCATCAGCGCCCCCCACGCGCGCGGGAACTCCGCAGCCACCTCCTTGTGCACGTCGCCAGTCATCTCGAACAGTTCGTTAGCCAGTGGTGGCCTGTGGGCGTGGTTCGGTGGCGGCGTCAGTCCGCTGTCGTGAGGGGTGCGACGGGGGTCGCTGTCGAAGGAGGCTCCGGCACCGAAGATGACGACAAGCATGGCGGGCGGGTGCTCCGTTCGTTGCAGCGTGTTGAAGCTCGGATGGGAACGCAGGTACCGGCGCAGTCTCGCAGGACGGCCCGACATCCCATATTACTCTAGGGAACCACCATTCTCTAGAGTACGGTGGACGTGTCCGAGCACCTCGCTACCGTCTCAATCGACACCTCGAACATCCCACCGACCGCTGCACCACCGACCCTGCGAGGCCCTGTTGTCGTCCACCCCGACCGCATCCCTTTCGGACCTCGACGCGACCCTGAGCACAGTCACCTTTCCGGTGCCGCCCGCCATGGGACGAGCCCGCCTCGAGCGCGCTCAACTGCGCAGCAAGGGATTACCGCTACCCGCGGGTATGCAGGGTCTCCGCGTGCGTCCAGTCGGCGACGGGACCCTGCCGCTGCTGCCGTCTGGCCCGGTCGGCGGGGCACGTCGCTGGCCCGCGCTGCTGCTCGTGTTCATCCTCTTCGCCGCCGGCTGGGGCGAAGGACTACTCCGAGCGGTGCTCTACCTCGTCGGAGCGGTGCAGCCCACCGTCTCGCCGTGGACGCGCAGCCTGCAGGACATCACCGAACTGCTCGTCGTCTCCGCCTTGCTCATCACCGCGGCCATCACCGGCGCCGCCCGCTACAACCTCACCCCCGCCACCCTCGGCCTGACTCGACCCCGTAGCCGCTGGGACTGGCAGTGCGAGGCAGGCCTGTTCGCAGCCGCCGTCCTGCTGCCGGCGATCTCCTTTGGCCTGGGGGCCGTGCTCACCAACGTTCTCGGCCTGCCGGACGGCATCTATCCACGCCCCGCGAATCCCGGTGCCTGGTACGCCACAGGCTCCCTGCTCAGCTCCGCGCTGGCCGGGGTGAACGAGGAGATCGTCCTACTCGCCTTCACCGTCGCCGTCCTACGACGGGCGCAGTTCAGCTGGCGCGCCGTCATCATCACCGCAGCCGTTCTGCGGGTCTCGTTCCACATCTACTACGGCGTCGGTTCGATCTTCCTCGCCGTCTGGGCCGTGGGAATGGTGCTCCTCTACGCACGGCACGGGCGCGTTCTGGGCGCCATCGTCGGGCACTCCCTGTGGGACCTGGCGGCAGACACCGGAACGCTCAGCGGCACGCCGATCCCCCAGTTCTGCATGTACGGCGCAGCCGTGATCTGCCTCGTGGTCGCCGTCCGGGCCGGCGTCTTCTCCCGTCCCCGATTCGACGCCACGCCTGCCCGCGCTCAACTCCAGAACTGGCTGAGGCCGCGCCGAGGAACCCTTCTGGCCGGAACCGCCCTCGCCGCTTTCCTCATCCCCGCAGCTACCGGAGTTCTCGTCCTGCTCACCATCTACCCCGTTGTCTCCCAGGCCATCGGAGAAGCCCACCTCGGCAACGTCGATGCCTGGTCGGTTTCCGCCTTCTTCGTGGCCTCGCTCCTGGCCCTAGCCGCGGTGACGGTGCTAGCCAGCAAGATCACCCCGCCTGGACTGAGCCTGGGCGACACCCGGGCAGGACTAACCCTTTCCACCGCCTCAGCCGCCGCCTTCGCCACCACGCTCATCACCGCGCTGCTGCTGTAGACGCTGAGCCTGTACCCCTTCCACGCGCCCGCAGGAACCCCGAAAGGACCAACCAACATGAACCCCGATAACAGCTCCCACCAGAACGACGACTTCGACGCTGACGCACCGCACGAGGCAGAGCAGCTCCCCGTGGGGTCTCTCGAGGACATCCTCGAACACCACATGGCCGACGTCGATGCCGAGCACGCCCTCCTGCTGCGGATGTGGAACATTCCCGGCCGAGGCAAGGAAGCAACCACCCTCGTTGACGCCACCGTGAGCCAAGCCGAGGCCGCCCCGGGTCACGTCACCGTCCTGCACCAGGCCCGCGCCCTCACCGCCGGCGACCTGCGCGCCGCGCTCATCGGCCTCCCCGACGACCAGCCCGTAGCCATCGACGTCCCCCTCGACCCCGGCGGCCTGGTCCTGCACCGCTACGTCCTGACCTCCACCGCCGCCACGGTCCTCCTCCTGGCCGACGAGGAGGAAGTCCTCGACCCCTCCCTAGTCCTGCGCGGGGACTTCCCCACCGGCGTGTACGAGATCCCCACGGAGGACGCACCCGCAGGCGACGCATCCGCGGGCGATTCTTCGCCCCGCACGCACTGACCCACGGCAAGATCAGCACCATGAACAGCCACCACGAGTTCGACACCGAGCTCGATGCCGTGACGGGCACCTCGCCCGGCCCGTGGTGAGCACCGATGGCCACCCGCCGCTCAGCTGACCCTGCAGGTCTTCTGCCGCCCGCGCCGGGAGCAGCACCCGTGGCGGCCGCGGCGGCCGCCGCGACGTCGCCGGTTGAGGTGCCCCTGGCTGACGTACTGGCCGCCACCGCGCTGGCTGAGCGGCTGCTGGTGCGCCGCACCTACGGCGGGCGGGTCGTGCACCTGGTACCCCGCCCCGATCCCACCGACCGACGCCATCGGCCCGGGGTCCGGCTCGCACTGTGCGGGGCCGACATCTACGACCCGCCCCGGGAGCATTCCTCCCGCCCAGCGACCGCCAGGCCCAGCTGCCGCAGGTGCCTGGCAGTCCTGCGCGAGCTCACCAGCGCACCGGGCCCCGACGGGATCCGCTGGTCCGCCTCCGCCGGAGGGACCGTCCTGCACGCCTGGACCGCCCTGAGCGACGCGCTAGCCGCAGCCCACGACAACCCCGCCCGCAGCGACGTTACCCCCGACCCCTCCGCCGGCGACGCCTCCGCCCCCACCATCAGCTTGCGATGGACGACTTCCCCCGCCCACGTCGGACATGCTGTTCTAAGCATCCTGAACGCCACCCACCAGTACGACCCAGCACGGCCTCACCAGCTCGGCCCCGAACGGAGAACCTCGTGAGCGAGCCGACCACCGGCTCTCCCGCCACCGATGCGGCGGCAGCGGTCGACCCCTCCAACGCCGCAGCCGAGGACCCCTTCGACTGGCACGAGAAGTCGATCGCTGCGCAGGCGGCTTCCCAGGTCGCGGCGGCCAGAGCCGTCGAGGCCGAGCAGCTCTCCCAGCTGCGCGACAAGAGCATCTCCGAGGCCACCTGGACCGCCTACCTGCTGGCCTGGCACCGGTGGTCGACCTGGGCCATCGCCCACGGGCGCCCTGTGCTGCCCGCCAACCCCCACGACCTGGGGGCCTGGGCTCAGGCGTCGGTCTTCCCCGACTTCTCCGCCGCAGACGCTGCCGCAGAAGTCACCGCGACCCCCGCGGCCACGAAGCAGACCCCCCGACGCCGCGGCCGGCCACGCCCCAGCGGCCCGATCAGCGCCTCCACCCTCACCAAGAGGATGGCCGCCGTCACCTACATCCACCTGCGCGCCGGACACCCCAACCCCCTGGCCGACGCTGAGCTGGCCCAGGCCCTGCGAGGACTGCGACGCACCATGAAGGAGAACGCGCTCACGCCCCGCCAAGCGCCGGCCCTCATGACCGCAGACATCGAGCGCATCCTCACCGCCATGGACGTCTCCCCGACTCGGGGCCAGTCCCTGGCCGAAGTTCGCGACCGCGCCTTGATCCTGTTGGCGTTCACCACCGCGATGCGGGCCTCCGAACTCGCCGCCCTCAACGTCGACGATCTCGAGCCCGACGCCGGTGGACTCATCGTCCGTGTGCGCTCGTCCAAGACCGACCAGGAAGGTGCGGGCACCTTCATCGCCGTCCCTCGCTCCCGGCGCCCGCTCCTGTGCCCAATCCGGGCCATGGACACCTGGCTGGAACGCCTACAGCAGCAGCTCGCAGTGCAGGACCTCAACTATGTCCCGGCCACCGACCCCGGTCTGTCGGTGGCCCCGTCGACGAGTTCCAGCCCGGTCGCGACGGACGCGGGTGACCTCACGGCCCGACGCCACCTCGTCGCCAGCCTCGACGGGGCGGTCCTGCGGGCCATCCTGCGAAATGGCCGCGTTGGCAGCACCACCGTTCCCGACCCCCACAAGACCCGTATGAGCAGCGAGGCCATCAGCGAGGCCATTACCGCCCGGGCCCGCGCCGCTGGGCTCCAGCCCCCTGAGCGAGGCGGGGCCTACTTCACCGCCCACTCCACCCGCGCCGGGTTCGCCACCCAGGCTGCTGAAAACGGTGTCTCCGAACGCAATATCATGGCCCACGGCCGGTGGAAGTCCGTCGCGGTCGCCCGCGGCTACATCCGCCGCGGGGAGGTCTTCGACGACGATAACGCAGCTGGCCACCTGGGACTGTAGTTGCTGCCATGAGGTGGAATGTCAGACGGAGGGAGGCTTGGCCCAGTCAAGACGTTTGGCTGCGCGACGTCGAACAGTAACTATTCACCTAGTACCTACTTCGCGTGTACAGTTTCTTCATGCCCTTAGCCGAGCTGCACCTTGCGCTGCTGTCCTTGCGGCCGGCCCATGGGTATGACCTGAAACGCGAGTACGACGCATCGTTCCCTAACGCCAGACCACTGCCCTTTAGTCAGGTGTACTCGACGTTGGGCCGCCTGGTGCGTGACGGACTGGCCGAGGTGATCGAAACCCGGTCGGAGGGAGGCCCAGAACGCATCGTCTATGCGATCACCGACGCGGGCCGAGAGCAACTGCGGAACTGGTTCGCCGAACCTGCGCCTCCCACAGCGACGGGTGCGGAAGACCTAGTGCGGAAAGTAATCCTCGCACTACGCACCGGCGACTGCGTGAGCTCGGTCGTCGCCGGGCAGCGAGTCGCCCACCTGCGAGCAATGCAGACGTTGTCTACCGCACCCCCGGACGGCGACGACCTCGGGGCCTGGCTCGCCCGCCGCTACGCCGCCTTGCACCTCGAAGCTGACCTGCGGTGGCTCGACGGGGCAGCCACCGCCCTCGATGCCGCTGCATCCACCACTTCGTGAGGCGACTAGAGCTTAACAGGCGACGAGCCTGTCAAACTTACCGCCTGTGACCAAGTTGCTGTGCCTGCTTTTTACAACAACCTTTGAGTTGATGGCATAGCATGGAGAATCCGATCCCCAGCTCCAAATTGCCTTGACTCGAACTTGAATGGGACAATTATTGGTGATCCACAGATCTTGGTAGGTATCAGGTACGGGGATAGGTCCAAGGCGGGTGGTAACGCACGTAGGGGCATTAGTCGCTGCGGCGACCGCGATCCTATCTTCACTTACCGTTCGGAAACCAGCCTGCCCGACATCGACCTGCCCCTTCGGAGATGGCGGAGCAGCGCTAGCTGAACTCATCCCAGCGATCAACAAAGCTGTCAATGAGACCGCAGTTGAAGCGTACAACCAAACCTTGGTACCGATCATTGGTTTGAACTCCTCGGAGTGATTGATGTGGTGGGGACTAGGGGGCGTCAGCTCTCGACGGCACCAATTCAGTGGAAAGCGTGACCCGAGGACGGTCAGGCCAAGGTCATTTAGACCGGTAACTGCCGTCAGGTCGGGGGTGGCGAAGCTAGCGTCGGGCATACCAAGGTTCGGCGGGTGGTTTGAGAGATCCCACCGGTGAGAGCCTTGATCAGCTATCTCGCCCTCGACACGCCCCCATCCTTGCTGCTGGCTTCACAGTCGATTATAAGAAGCCCACTTCAGCAAGATAGAAGCTCCTGGAAATGCGCCTGAGTCCAAAAACGAACAATCGTGTAGGTGACGGTCGTCTTTGGATTCATTGCGTAGCAGGACGTGTCGCCACCTAATGCAATGATTGCTTTGACTCTCACCTGAATAGGGCAGTTGTTGGTGATCCACAGCTTCTGCGATTGCGTAGGGGGCACCAAGTCAGCCGTACGAGGATTGACGCGAGAGGCAACACACATTGGAGCGGCGACCGCTGCGGCAACTACTGTTTTGTTCTCAGCTATCTCACGATAGCCGGACGGACCGACTTCAACTGTTCGTGGGGACACTTTCGCAAAAACCCCGTTAGTGGTTGCGACAGCCGCGCTGGCTGGCAAGGCCGCCACAATGGGCGCCAGCAAGATAACTGGTAGTGCCCTTCTAAATTCACGATAATCCTTTCGAAGTTCGATACATGTCTAACAAGAAACAAGACCGTCCCAGCGATCTCTACCGGTCTCGAGAATGTGATGATCTTCAACTTTTGTGCTGGGCTTCATTACATAGCAGTCGGAGTCGCCTGCATACGCCCACACCGACTTGACTCGCTGAGTTGCGGGACAATTGTTGGTGATCCAAACCGACTGGAAAAGGGCCCCAGCTGGATCAACCTTGACCTTTACGCAGGTCGGAGCGGGATTGTACCCCGCGCGCATAAGCGCCTCTGCGTTTTGTAGGGGCTCGATCGATGTAACCCCCGCCCCTCCCTTTGGGGTGGCAGCGGCGACACCCTCCATGACAGCCAAAGAGGCCGCAAAAATAACTAGCGAGACTCCAGCCAAGGCTGCTTTTGACAGATTTCGATTCAACGTCTAACTCCATTCAGAGATTCGATAATCAGTTACACCATGTACTTGGAGCAGGCAATCCACTTGGATTCTTCATTGTTGCCCTCAGGGTAGGCGGTGACAATCCCATCCGGACCACGCACGACAAAGACTCGAGTGGTTGTTCCGGGAATCAATCGCGAATATTCATGCTTTTTGGTTCCCGGGATATCTCGCCCAACCTCAAGCTGGACAACTTTCTTCATACAGTTGAGCGCATCGGGCCAGTTTGGGACACGGTGTTTAACTTCAATATGCACAGCGCCGAAGCCGTCGACCGATCCAATACCGCACTTCACGGCAAAGCTCCCTTTGGACGTGCGAAGGGTCTCAAAGGTACGAAACGCATTCTCATCCGGGACGTGCGCGCTATTTCCGATCACTACATGGTCTGCGTTGCAACCTCTTACCGCATCGCTGGCTACAGCCGTTGCGGGACCGGCGCTGAATCCAACTCCAACACCGACCGCTAGGAGAGAGGCGATACCAGCTCGCTTCAGATTCCCGTGAGTTGACGTCTTTTTCATCATGTCGTGCTCCTTTGAACGAGTGCGGCTGGGCTCAGTGAAGTCACAGACAGCAGTCCTTGCCTAGAGGAGCGGCACATGACAGAAGAAATTACCGATTAGTCCGGATTCGCTTGACAGAGGGTAGGCGCCCTGCTATAAGGAGGGGTTATGGGTGCGATGTCTACATCAATGCGCTGGGGGGCCTGAAAGCTATGGAACGCACTTCTGATTTGACCGAAACGCAGCTGATCTCTCAAGGAGGCGCCTACGTTCGATGGACGGGCTCTCGGCACGAGAGCTCACTGGATATGCAGGATGATCACCCTGGGATTCGCGTGAGCGGCGGACCCAAGCATGCAATTGTTCTGTGGGTAGATCGAGAGAACTCTTTTTATGACCCGCCCGGGACTACCCCGCCCGAATGGATAGAAGAAATTGCGCGCGAAAGGTACGAACAACTCAAGATTCAGCTCATTGAGTCGCGATGGAAAGGTTTTGCAAAGTGATCAGTGCATCACTCGATGAGCGTGATAAAAAACTAATTTCTCTGATTTCTGAGGGGTACTCAAATCGCAAGATTGGGCAACACCTACATTTGGCGCCATCTACTATTGCTAACAGGATTAGCCGGCTGTTGAAGGATACAGGGGCTAGCAATCGAGCTCAGCTGGCCGCGCAATCTCAGCAAATCATCAAGGCTTAGTGGATCATCAGGACGCCGCAGAGCGGATTACTCCAACCTGTAGAGGGTGCCGGCTCATCCAGGTGGCTCGCCAGTTGCGGGTACGTTGGATGAATGCGATGTAGATCAATTGGCTTTGAAGTGGTAGCCCGACCCACAGGGCATCGATAGCGTGGACCTAGCCGGGAAACTCGAGAAGTTGCTGTCCGCGTCGGTAGGCATGGGTGCGAAGCACCTCGTGCAGGACGCGGACCCGCCCTACTTCACGTTGCGCTGGACGGGCAACGGCTCCGTCTACAACCTAACGTTCCCTGTCGTGTCCGACGACTTCCCGCACTGAGTTCTTGGCATTTACGACGAGATGACCGGCGCCGAGGCATCCTTGAACCTTGAAACGGTCAACAGCTCCTATACGGAACACCTGCTGAGATTTGCGACCTGCCTGGCGATCATCGGTGAGACAAACGGTAAACGAATCAATTGATCAACTAGCAGACAGGGGGGTCGGAGAAACCATCGAGTGGCTGCACGACAATGTGAAGTTGGCCACCGTGTCTTCATGGCTCACCTTGGCCGCGGCGATCGTGGCCTGGCGGGCCTTCCGACGCGAGGGCCGGCGCGACTTTTCGAAGAGCTACGAGTCGCTGCGCGCCCCTTGCGCTCCCCCAGCTGATCAGGGGGTCGGCGTCCTGACGGCGGGAGTCGTTGTCAAGGACTGACCGGGTGACGTCAACGACCAGAACAGGCATGGCCCCAAGGGATCGTGGAAGTTCTCACACGAACCACGCCTCCGAGGAACCATGCCTGCCACTGCAGTATCCCCGATCGTCACCACCCTGTCCCCGCTGCGTGCAGTCCTCGCCGACCTTGAGCCCGCTCAGGTCGCCACATCCTTCCTGGCGATGCTGGCCACCATCCCCGACCCCCGCCGCCGGCAGGGACGACGCCACCGACTCCCCACGATCCTGGCCCTGGTGATCTGCGCGGTCCTGGCCGGAGCGGACAACTACTCCCAGATCGCCGCCTGGATCCACGACTGCGACGACGACACCCGCACCGCGGTCGGTGCCGGGCTGGTGATGGTCTCCGAAAGTGCCCTGCGCAAGACGCTGCAACGCCTCGACGCCGACGCCCTCGACATCGCGACCTGCGCCTGGATCGAAACTCGTGGGCGGGACGCGGCGAGAACTGCGCAGGAATCGCCGTCTGCGGGTGCTGGCCTTGGACGGCAAGACCCTACGCGGGTCGGCGACACGGACCTCCACGCGCACCCGGACGTGCGAGCAACCCGGACGGCACCTGCTGGCCGTTCTGAACGCCAGCACCGGGACCGTGGCCGCCCAAGTCGACGTCGGCGCCACGACCAACGAGATCACCCGGTTCGCAACCGTTCTGGACGGCATCGACTTTGATGGAGCGGTGGTGACCGCGGACGCCCTGCACGCTCAACGCGCTCACGCGACCTACCTGCACACCCAGCGCGGCGGGGACTACTTCCTGACGGTGAAGGGAAACCAGCCGAGCCTGCACACCGCACTGTCGGGGTTGCCGTTCACCGCCAGCCCCGTGCAGGCTTCCAGTTCCGACCGCGACCACGGCCGCACCGAGGAACGCCATGTCAAGGCCCTGGAACTACCCGAACACCTCGGGGACCTCGGCTTCGCCGGCGCCGCCCAGGCCGTGCGGATCGTGCGCCGCCGTACCGACCACGCTACCGCCAGGACGAGCGTGGAGGTGGTGTACGCGATCACGTCTCTCACGTCGGAGCAGGCCGGGGTTCACGACCTGACCGAGGTCGCCAGATCTCACTGGCAGGTGGAGAACCGCCTGCATCACGTCCGCGACGTGACGTTCGCCGAGGACGCCTGCCGGGTCCGCACCGGTGCTGGGCCGCGGGTTCTGGCCAGCATCCGCAACCTCGTGCTGGGGGTGCTGCGCCTGGGCGGGGAGGTCAACATCGCCGCGGCCCGGGCTCGGTTGGGTCGCCGACCGGACCGCCCAATTCTGTTGCTTCAGGGAATGTGACCGCTAGAACGCCGACCCCCTGCCCAGCTGATGCCCGCTCCGTCGCCGCTGCGCGGCGGCGGGTTTGAGGAGTGGCGCCTGCGGCGCCCGGGGTCGGCTCCTCGTTCCTCGTCGCCGGTCCTGCTGGCTGCGGTTGGGAACCACTCCTCGGGCGGTCATCGTGGTCGGGGCGGGTGGGGGCGGCAAACCGGCTCCCTCGTCCTCGTTCCTCGTCCTCACTCGGCCTGCGGCTACCCGGTTCTCGGGCTGCGCCCTCGCCCTGCGGGTGTCTCCCCCACCCACCCCGGCCAAGGCGTGATGCCACCCGGTCGGGTCCCCGCCCTGGTCCTGACGGACGGGCGAGGGGTGTCGCTGCGCGCCCCTCGCGCTCCCCCAGCCGGTTCCTCCTGCGTCGTCACCGCGCACCTACGGTGCTGGCCGCCGCTCGTTCCTCGCGCCGGTCGGCCCGACGCTGCGCGCCGGAGTTTCTCTGCTCATGCCCCTCCCGGCGTCTCATCGTGACCGACCCCGGTGCTGAGCCAAGTCGAGGCGGACTGCGTTCGTCCCCGCCGGGCGAAACCATCTTCGTCACCTCGCTGCTTCCTCGTTCCTCGGTCGCTGACTGCGCGAGGTGCTCAAGATCGTTTCGTCCTCTGGGGCAGACCTCGACTCACGAGCGAGCTCGTGCCCTACGGGTGACACAGCCCCTCATGGGGTCGGTCTCGATTGAACTTGCCGGGAGGGGGCGGTGAGCGGTCGGCGGCGACAGCCGCCAGGTCCTCACCATCTCGCCCCGGCTTACCCGCCCACACCATCCGAGAGGAACCCCTCGTGACCGACGACACCACCACCATCGACACCACCACCATCGAGGCCAGCACCGTCGAGACCAGCGCCGCCAGCAGCACCGCTGTCGCGGCCCCCGTGGGCGCGGACGAGTCCACCCTTGTCCACCTCGACCCCGCCACCCTCACCATCGGCACCAACGTCCGCCTCGACGCCCGCCTCGACGCCGAGTTCGTCGCCTCCATCAAGGCACGCGGGGTGCTGGTGCCCATCGTGGCCGTCCGCCACGCCGACGGCGCGCACGTCGTGCGCTACGGCCAGCGGCGCACTCTCGGTGCAGTGCAGGCCAAGCGCGCCACCGTCCCCGTGTTCGTCGTCAACGACACCGACGAGGCCGGTCGCCTCATCGATCAGATGGCCGAGAACGACCACCGAAAGGGCCTCACCGCAGGGGAACGCCTCGCCGGTTTCGAGCAGTTGGCAGCCCTGGGCATGACCGCCGCCCAGATCGCCAAGCAGACCGCCACCGACCGGGGCGAGGTCAGGGCCGCGTTGAAGGTCGCCAAGAACGCCACCGCCACCGCAGCCGTCACCAACCACGCCGTCAGCTTCACCGAGGCCGTCGTCCTGGGCGAGTTCGACGACGACGCCGAGGCCACCGCGCGCCTCATGCGAGTCCTGGGAACCGGTCAGTTCGACCACACCGCCCAGCAACTGCGCGACGCCCGCGCCGAGCGTCAGCGGGTCGAGAAGTTCGCCGCAGGTCTACGCCGTGACGGTGCGACGGTCCTGGCTGAACGGCCCCGATGGAGCGAGACGCCCAAGCCGTTCAATCACCTGTGGGCCAAGACGGGCGAACGGGTCAGCGAAGCCGACCAGCTCGCCAACCCCGACCTGGCGCTCCTGCCGGTGAAGGTCATCGGCTGGGTCAACGCCGCTGACGGTAACCCCATCGCTGAACTCAACGGCGACGACGTGGGGTCGCTGGAAGAAATCGGCTGGCACGACGCCGACGAGCACTGGAACCGCATCGACCGCACCAACGGCCCGGACGGTTCAGACGACGGTGCCGAGCAGGCGGGTGAGCAGGCAGCCGCCGAGGACGACGAGAACGTGGAGGACGACGAAGACCAGGACGAGGACGAGGACGAGGACGAGGACCAGGAGGAGGACGACGAGGACGAGGCCGAGCGGCTGGTCCACGACGACGGCACCCGCGCAGAGTGGGGTGAGTACCTGGGCACCGAACGTTGGTGCACCAACCCCGCCGCCCACGGTTACACCGACCAGAACCCCCTCTACAGCAACGGGTACGGCAGCAGTCTCCGCAAGAAGGCGCAGGACATGGAACCCGCCGAGCGCGCCGCCGCCAGCGCCGAACGCCGCGACGTGATCCAGTCGAACAAGGCCTGGGACTCCGCCCAGACCGTCCGCCGCGCGTGGCTGCAGACCTTCCTGGGCCGCAAGACCCCGCCCAAGGGCAGCGGTCACTTCCTCGCCGTCGCGCTCCTGCTCGACCTGGGTCTACTCGCGGACGCGAGCAAGACCCGCCACCAGGTCACCGCCAGCCTCAGCCTCAGCAAGACCCCCGCCGAGCACGGCAGCATGACTCTGCTGCGCACCGCAGCGGCCAAGACCATGACCGACCAGCGCGGCACCGTCATCGCCCTGGGCGTCGTCCTGAGCGCCTACGAAGCAGTCACCCACCGAGGCTCCTGGCGCAGGGTGGATGACAGCACCCGCCGCTACCTGGAATTCCTCAGCGCCAACGGCTACGAACTGTCCACCGTCGAACACCGAGCCTGCGGTCACCCCACAGCCACGGATGACGAGCAGCAGGACGAGTAGCAGGACGAGCAGCAGGACGACCAGCAGGACGACCAGCAGGACGACGCCGAGCAAGACCAGACCTCCGTCTGACAACCCGGTTCCCCGCCGCTGACTGCGGCGGGGACCGGTACGTCGTTTCGCGCGGTGCGCGGGAGGCGGGCACCGCTGGCGCGGCGGCTGTGTGGTGGCGGGTCGGCGGTCCTCGCGGGTTCTCGTTCCTCGAACCCACTGCGGGCCGTCCCGCCGGCGAGGGGTGTCGCTGCGCGCCCCTCGCGCTCCCCCAGCCGGTGCCGCCTCCTTCGTCGCCGGCAGCGGTCGCCGCTGCGCGGCGGCAGTGCTGGTTGCGGCCGTGGGGCCGCTCCCCGGGTCGCCATCGTGGCCGCGGCGGGCGGGGGCGACAAACCGGCTCGCTACCGCTCGGGCTGCGCCTCCCCGGTTCTCGGGCTACGCCTTCGCCCTGCGGGTGTCTCCCCCACCCGCCGCGGCCAAGGGCCGGTGCCACCCGGTCGGGCCCGACGTCCTGGTCCTGACGGACGGGCGAGGGGGGTCGCTGCGCGCCCCTCGCGCTCCCCCAGCCGGTTCCTCCTGCGTCGTCACCGCGCACCTGCGGTGCTGGCCGCCGCTCGTTCCTCGCGTCGGGCGGCCCGACCCTCCTGCGTCGGGTCGGAGTTCTTTCTGCTCATGCCCCTCCCGGCGTCCCATCGTGACCGACCACGGGTCTGAGCCAAGTCGAGGCGAACTGCGTTCGTCCCCGCCACCGGGAACCATCTTCGTCACCTCGCTGCTCCCTCGTTCCTCGGTCGCTGACTGCGCGAGGTGCCCAAGATCGTTCCCGGCTCTGGGGTAGACCTCGACTCGCCGCGAGCGGCGCCCTACGGGTGTCACAGCCCCTTTGGCCGGTCTCGATTTGACGTGCCGGGAGGGGGCGGTGAGCGGTCGGCGGCGCAGCCGTCGAGAGCTCACGTTCACGCCCCGGCTCACCAGTCCGCATCGCACCCGCAGGAGACGATCATGCCCAAGGTCCTCGTGATTCCCGTCGACGTCACCGAACCTATCCGCATCGAGACGCTGACCAACTGGGAGGCGTACCAGAGTCTGGTCGGTGGCTGGATCGAGTCGGCCCCGGTCGACCGCGACGACCTCAGCCTGTTCATCAACGAAGAAGGCAAGGTGATGAACCTCCCCCGCAACTCCCGCGCCGACGACCTCTGGCGCAACCTGTTGCCGTCTGGGCGAATCCCCGGCGACTACATCGCAGGGACCGCCGTCGTGGTCGGCTTCGACGCCACCACCGGCGCCGACGCCGACGTGCCGGACAGCATCGTCGCCGACCTACTGCCGCAGACCGGTCTACCGACCCTGGGCGAACCGGTGCCCACCACCTGACGCGGCCGTCACACCCGTGGTCCCCGCCACAGCGGCGGGAACCACGGTTCCCGCCCCGACTGCACACCCCGCCTCGAACTACCCCACTCCGACGGAAGGAACGACCGTGACCGAGACCAGCCCAAACCCTCAGTACCTCGCCATCAACAACACCGACGCCAGCGGCCTTGCCCACGTCATCAGCTTCGACGACACCGCGACTCCCGCGCAGTGGTCCACCGTCGTGGACCGTCTCACCGACGACGACGAAGAACCGTTCGGTTTCCGCGCCGAGGTCGGTACTGCCCGGAGGATGCTGGACCCGATCTCCGCCCTCAACCTCATCGAGCGAGGCCGCTACGCGCTGCCTCAGCGCGACGAATGGGGACCCCACGGCACGGAGCGCGACCGTCTACCCGAGGTCAAGTACACCGACGGCGAACCCGACGTCCACGTCCTGGTCACCGTCCCCGCCTTCCCCGGAACCCTCGACGTCCACACCGACACCATCCTGCAACTGCTCACCCTCGGCGGTTCAGCCCAGTTCGCGTTCACCGCGAACATCGCGCCCGGCATGGACATCCTCCCCCGTGACTGCCTCCACCTCAGCGTCAGCCGCCTCGACCGGACCCAACCCCTCACCTACACCGTCTGCATCGGCAACCACCACGACCAGACCACCATCGAGACCGCCGCCAAGTTCGCGGCCACCAGCTCCTGTGACCAACTCGTCTTCCTGCCCGTCGCCACCGACTTCCTGCGCGACGCCCTCGCTGCCTGACATCGCCCAGCCGCCAGGGGTCGATCCGACTTCACGACCCCTGGCGGTACACCTCGCCCATCCGGGCGCAGACACCCCACCGGGCACAAACCAGGGAGAACTGCGATGGCCAAAGGCGTCCCCCGCTTCAACATCTACGCGCTGGAGGTGCGCAGCAGCGACCCGAACGACTACCGCAGCGGCAAAGCGGGTGAGTTCTACGGAGACCTCGACAAAAAGGCGGCCGCCAAGGTCGCTGCGCGACTGCGGCGTGAGGGGCGCAAGTACGTCGTCACCGACCTCGACATGGATCCCAACCAGACCAGCCTGTTCGACGTCGTCTAAGCGTCGCGACCCAAGAACCAGGCCAAACCACCACCCACCCAGTACCCGGACCCGGAGAACCACCATGACCTCCACCGTCACCATCACCGTGACCGGCGTCGGCGACGCCCACGACCTCGACCACGTCCTCGCGGCCATCACCACCGCCGCCCACAGCGGAGACGCATCCGGCACCAGCAACTGGGACGCACTGCACTGGACCTGGGACACCACCCCCGAGGTGCAGTGCATCGACTGCCACGAGCAGATCAGCACCACCCCCTCCCCGGAAGGTCGCTGCGCCTCCTGTCACGCCGAGAACGGCCCCTGCGCCGCATGTGCGCTGGGCGAGCACGACTGGGACGTGGACAACCGCGGCCACTGTGACTGCTGCGGAGCCGCCCTCCCACCAGCCCAGGAGACCGACGTCCCAGTCCCCGACGACCCCGGCTCCACCGGCGACGACGATCCCGACTCCACCGGCAACGACGACCTCGGCCCCACCGACGCCGAACCAGACCCCCACGAGCTGGTCGTCACTGACCCCGACCGCTACCTGGGCGCAGACCTGTTCTCCCTCGACGTGCTCGTGCAGCTCCTGCACCAGGACCACGACCTGCCCAGCGCGTACGTCTGGCAGAGCGGCGGAGGTTGCGCCACCGTCCACGTCGGCGACGTCGTCCGTGACTACGAGGCCATCAAGCGGTGGACCTGCGTAGCCGGCCCCGGCACCTACGGATGGGGAGCCAAACCGAGCACCGCGACCCTGGCCGAGTTTTACGTCGGACCCGAGAGCGGCGACGGCGAGATGGGCTGCACCGACGCCAATGCCGCAGGCTGCCGGACGCTACGCGACGTGGCCGCTCTGACCGCCGCTCAGGCCCGTACTAGCTGGGGCGAGCTCACCGACGCATCCACCCTCGACGCCCTCGGTCTGGACTCCTCGCTTCGCTCCGGTCTACCCGAGGTCCTCGCCGAGCAGGCCCGTTCCCGTGGATGCGCCGAGGCGGCCAACGCCGCCCTACACGCCGCCTACGCGGCCGGTGCCAGCGTCGCCGAAGCCGGACGCGCCTCACGCGAAGCCGCGGACGCCTACCTCGCAAACCACCCCGCACCCACCAACCACTGACCCAGAACGAGAGGCATCACCCGTGAACCGCAACGGCCTACACGCCGCCCGCCACGCCCTGGCCACCACCTTCAGCACCACCCTCGCAAGGGTTGCTGCCTACTACGGCTTCGCCCTCACCAAGCTCCCCGAAGTCCGTGAGGCCATCGTCCTCGACCACCAGGAGCTGGGCGATGCCCCGCACCTGCAATGCCCTCACTGCGAGAGCCTCGACACCCTCGCTGAGATCGACCTCTCCGAACGCTGCAACCAGATCGGAGAGCTGGACTACGGTCTCGACGGCCGCAGCGAGGACCTCTTTGCCTTCGTCGCCGAAGACGATCACAACTACCGCAGCGACCACTACGAGTGCACCGACTGCGGCGGCCACGTCACGATCCCCCACCGCGTCGAGATCTCCTGGGGTTGAGACGTGAATAGCCGCCCCGCACCGGCGGGGCGGCTACTACCGCCCTACGGCCGGGCGAGGGGGGTCGCTGCGCGTCCCTCGCGCTCCCCCAGCTGTCGCCTGCGGCTGGTGCCCGCTCCTTCGTCGCCGGCCAGCGGTCGCCGCTGCGCGACGGCGGTGCTGGTGCCCGCTCCTTCGTCGCCGGCCAGCGGTCGCCGCTGCGCGACGGCGGTGCTGGTGTCCGCTCCTTCGTCGCGGACGCGGTCGGCTCCTCGTGCCTCGTCGCCGGCAGCGTTGCTGCGGACGTCGGGCCGCTCCCCGGGGGGTCATCGTGGCGGTGGTGGGTGGGGTGTTCAAGCCGGGCTCGCGGCGTTCTCTCCTCCTCGTTCCTCGTCGTCGAACTCTGCTCGGCCTGCGGCTGTCCCGGCTCTCGGGCTGCGCCCTCGCCCTGCGGGTGAGCACCCCACCCGCCACCGCCAAGGGCTGATGCCACCCGGTCGGGCCGCTCGTCCTGGGCCGTGGCGGTGGTCCTCGCTCGGTCCTCGTTCCTCGGACCGGCTGCGGGCCGCCGTCTCGGCCGGGGCGAGGGGGGTCGCTGCGCGCCCCTCGCGCTCCCCCAGCCCACTCCTTCGGAGTGGCGCACCTGCGGTGCTGGCCGGGCTCGTGCCTCGCCCGGTCGGCCCGACCCTGCGGGCCGGCGTTTGTTTGCTCATGCCCCTCCCGGCGTCCGATCGTGACCGACCACGGGTCTGAGCCAAGTCGAGGCGAACTGCGTTCGTCCCCGCCGGTCGAAACCATCTTCGTCACCTCGCTGCTCCTTCCTCGTTCCTCGGTCGTCGCTGACTGCGCGAGGTGCCCAAGATCGTTTCGCCCTCTGGGGCAGACCTCGACTCGCCGCGAGCGGCGCCCTACGGGTGTCACAGCCCCTTAGTTCGGTCTCGATTTGACGTGCCGGGAGGGGGCGGTGAGCGGTCGGCGGCGCAGCCGTCGAGGGCTCACGTTCTCCCACCGGCCTACCAATCCGCACCAGCAGGAAGGCACCCACCATGAGCCAGCAGAACACCCACACCAACACCATCACCGCCCAAGCGCTCGTCAGCGCCCCGGTGGCTGCCAGTCGCACCGCCTGGGTGGCCTGGATGAGAGGCGACGACACCGTCCCCGCTGAGCTCCTCCTCCCCGCCATGCTGGACGAAGGCAGTCGGGACGCACTGCTGCTCTACCCCCACCGGGGCGACTGGCACCACAGCGACCCCACCACGGGCCGCACCTGGAACCTCAACGCCCGCGAACTGCTCACCCTCGGCGCGAACGGTGCCCCCAACGAGGACCTCAGCAACCGCATCCTCGACGGCCTGGGCAACGTGCTGGACGACGTGACCCGCAACGACGACGAGCACGCAACCGCCCTCGCCGCCCAAGGCTTCCTCGCCTGGGATGCCGAGAACAACGCCGCCGCGCTGATGTGGACGGCCGAAGCACTGCAGCACAACCCCGGCAACCGTCTCGCCACCATCCTGGACGACGCGCTGCACAACTCGCGTCTACCCCTCTGGCGGCGCTGAGCACCACCGGTCGGGGCGAGACGCCACCTCCCGCCCCGACCGGCGCACAGAGCCTCACCTCTGTGCCGCAACGCGACCCATGCGCCAAGAACCCACCCATCACCACGGAGGACCTCGTGACCACCAAGACGCTGACCGACCTCACCCCCCTGGACGCCCGCCGCGTGGAACTGGCGGTCACCAACCGCGCCGGTTTCCTCGCCGCCGCCCCCTTCATCGGACGCGACGCCGAGACGATCACCCGCTACATCGCCGACGGCAAGCTCGGGGAGCAGATGCCCCACGTCGAACGCGCCCACCTGTGGCAGATCGTGGAGAACTACCTGCGCGAACACCCCGACCTCATGGACCGCGACGACGACGAGCGCGAACGAGTTCTACGCGAACACGCCGCCCACGCCGCTGAGTTGGAGGAGAAGGCGGGCCTAGCTCTCTCCACCACCGACTACTCCACCGCCGCGCGTCTCCTCACGGAGCTGGAGGCCCACGACCCGGACCGCCGCCTGGGTGCCAACGCAATCCCCATCGGTCTCATGCGCGTGGCGATGGAACAGCGCCTCACGACGCCAGCAAACCTGTAGCACCGTCACGTCCTGGGCTGTGAAGCACGACGCAGCCCAGGACGTCGTTTCGCGCGCTGCGCGGGAGGCGGGCACCGCTGGCGCGGCGGCTGTGTGGTGGCGGGTCGGCGGTCCTCGCGGGTTCTCGTTCCTCGAACCCACTGCGGGCCGTCCCGCCGGGCGAGGGGGGTCGCTGCGCGCCCCTCGCGCTCCCCCAGCCGGTTCCTCCTGCGTCGTCACCGCGCACCTGCGGTGCTGGCCGCCGCTCGTTCCTCGCGTCGGGCGGCCCGACCCTCCTGCGTCGGGTCGGAGTTCTTTCTGCTCATGCCCCTCCCGGCGTCCCATCGTGACCGACCACGGGTCTGAGCCAAGTCGAGGCGAACTGCGTTCGTCCCCGCCACCGGGAACCATCTTCGTCACCTCGCTGCTCCCTCGTTCCTCGGTCGCTGACTGCGCGAGGTGCCCAAGATCGTTCCCGGCTCTGGGGTAGACCTCGACTCGCCGCGAGCGGCGCCCTACGGGTGTCACAGCCCCTTTGGCCGGTCTCGATTTGACGTGCCGGGAGGGGGCGGTGAGCGGTCGGCGGCGCAGCCGTCGAAGGCTCACGTCCACGCCCCGGCCCACCTCAAACCCATCCTGCGGAGGATCAAGTGACCGAGAACATCGACAGCCTGACCGGCGACAACACCACCCACACCTACCGCGTTCCGACCGTGGCCGAGGCCCTGCCCGCACTCCGACAGATCGTCGAGACCAAGAGCGACGTCGACGTACCGGGCGGCCTGCCGGTGGACCTGCTCACCGCCTCCGCCATCGTCGGCGTCTACGACCAGGTCAGCCAGCGCCACAAGGACCGCATGGACGCGATGGACCTACTCACCGGGCAGACCTTCGCCTTCAAGGTGCACGAGTTCGCCCGCGCCCGAGCCCGCGGCGATCGCTGAAGATCCCCACACCCTGCCTAGTCAACACCGCCCACCGAAGGAACGAGGACCCGTGAAGACCATCGACGACAGCCACCGCAGCGTTCTCCGCGACGACGCGACCCGCGCGGCCTTCCACGCCGCGACGCCCACCGCGGACCGGCTCACGTGGACCACCGCCGGCGAGACCGTCGTGGCCCACCCCTCCCAGGAGTTCGACACCCCGACCCGCGTCGTCCGCGTCGAGCACGTGAACTGCTGGGCGACGAGCTGCTTCCCCTACCGACCCGGCCCCATGAACTACCGCCAGTCCTGCACCCGCCGCGAGATCCGCGAACCCATCGACTCCCGCCCCCAGGTCCTGGTGATCCGCGAGAACGGCGACACCACCGTCCTGCCCGCCGAGGTCCTGAGCCGCGCCTGAGCCAGCCTGCACCCGACCCCCGGAGCACCCCGTGAGCACCCAGACCACCCCGACCGGCATCCCCATCGAGGACTGCGCCACCTGCGGCTACCGCCACCCGGTCACCCGCACCCACTGCACCGCCTGCGGCAAAGCCACCCTGTTCTGTCACCCGGGCGCCGCCCGAACGCCCGCGCATGAACCTTCCGCGCGCGGCTACGGCGTCTGCGAGACGTCCCGCTACCTGGACTCCCTGACGTGCCCCTGCGGAAACCAGCCGCACGCCAGCGGCTTCTACCCCTCGACGATGACGGCCCAGGAGGTCAGCCCCGACCGCAACGGAGCCTGGGACGAGCGGCACGTTGCCTGCGCCAGCTGTGGGCGCGTCTTCGACCAGACCGCCCACGACGAAACCACCGGACGTGTCCCCGTGGTAGCGGGACCGCAAACCTTCACGCCCCTACCGGCAACCTGAGCGCCCCGACCCGACCGTTCCACCCGACCCCTCCCGAGAGGAACCCATCGTGATCGCCCGATACCTCGACCTCTCCACCGCCCACCTCACCCAACGCGAAGCACAGAGCGCAGCCCAGGAGCTCACCACGACCGGCCCGCGCGTCATCGAGCACGAGTACGGCCTATGGGTCAACGTCCAGCACGACGACATCGAGGACGAGGACCAGAGCCTGGTCGAGAACTTTCCCAACCTCCTCGCCGTGATCCGGTACGCCCGCGAGCAGGGCTGGGACATGAACTGGGTCAACTTCGACCGTGACAGCCCCAAGCTCCCCGACCTTCCCCACTTCACGTGGTGACCGCCGGCACCCGCACCTGCACCGCCCCATCCACCGCGACGGAGAACGACATGACCCCGACCACCACCCACGCCGATGATGGTGGGTCGGCCCCTGCCACGACCGAGCCCATCGAGAGCTGGCCGCAGTGGCGCGACCACGAGACCGCCGAACTGCGGCAAGAACACGGCTGCACTGTCACTGAAGCCCGCCAGGCAGCAGAGCGGCACCGCTGCCACTACGACGCCCACGTAGTCGAAGCGTTCAGCGCCGGCCGTGACCTCAGCCCCCGAACGATCAGAGAGTTACCCGCCTACCTGCTGCACCGGATGACCGGCACCCCGCGGTGGCAGAACCGGGAACTCAACCTGCACCCAGACCAGAACCCTCTACGCCGATACATGGACCGCCTGTACGTCCTGAACACCTCGCGGACCGGCACCTGCTGAACACGTTGCGACCGCAAGAGTCACGAGCCCTGCGGCCTTACGGCCCTACCCCGCCGGTCCCACCCACAACTACGGAGACCACCGTGACCACGACCAACCACCCCAGCGACACCCCCGTCGCCTCCAGTGGCCCAGAGCTGAGCATCACCATCGACGGGGAAAGCGTCACCGTCGAAGGCAGCGAACGCGGCGACGAGCAGGGTAGCGCCGCGCTGAAAGCACACGGGTTCCGCTGGAGCCGCACCCTCGGCGCCTGGTTCCTGCCCCGTCCCTGGCGGGCCGACACGAAACGCCGCCGGGTGCGGGAGTTCGCCGCCACCATGCAGCGTCACGGCCGCAGCGTCGAGGTCATCGACACCGGCGCGGCCCTGGACGCCGCCGCCATCCACGCCGGCCGCCGCGACCGCGCCGCCGACCGAGCGGAGTACCACCGCGACCGCGCCGAAACCGCGGAGCAACGCGCCGCCGAGCACGACGCAGAACGTCGCCGGATCAGCGACAGCATCCCCCTGGGCCAGCCGATCCTCCTGGGCCACCACTCCCAAGCCCGCCACGAACGCGATCTCGAGCGCATCCGTATCGCTGACCGCAAGGACCGGGAACAGACCGAACGCGCCCGCCACCACCAGGCCGCCGCCCGCAGCGCCGACCTCGCCGCCAGCGACACGGAGAACCCGGTCACCACCAAGCGGCGCATCGAGCGACTGGAGACCGAACGCCGCGAGGTCGCCCGCGTACTGGAGCACTACACCGCCCGCGCCAACGAGTCCGTGGACATGAGCGGCGGCGAGATCGAGCACCACGCCGACCTCACGGCCCGCGCCGACGAGCTGGACGAGTCGATCCGCCACCACCGCGCCCGCCTGGCCGAAGCCGTCGAGCAGGGCCGGACGGTGCAGTGGTCGAGAGAGCACTTCCAACCCGGCGACGACGCCCGCACCCGTGGGAGCTGGGTCCGCGTCGTCCGCGTCAACCGTGTCACGCTCTCCGTCTCCTCGGGATACAGCTGGACCAACCCCCTCCCCTACATCGAGGTCCTGGGCCGTCGACGCAACGGGGTGGTGACGAGCAACCCGCACGCCCCCGGGCAGCAGGAACAGCCCGCCGAGCCCACCGTCCGTCCCGAGGTCCCCCAGACCTGAGCTCCGGTGCGTCGTGCGATCGGGGACGGCCGCACGACGCACCACCCCGAGTCCCGCCCCAAGTCCCATCGCGAGTTCCGCTGCGAGTCCCTCCCTTGCTGCGCGGGAGTCGGGCACCGCTGCGCGGCGGCGGTGCTGGTGGGTCGGCGGTCCTCCTCGGTCGTTCCTCCCTCGTGCGGGCCGGCGACCCGGGCGAGGGGGGTCGCTGCGCGTCCCTCGCGCTCCCCCAGCTGGGCCTGCTCCTTCGTCGCCGGCCACCGGTCGCCGCTGCGCGGCGGCGGTGCTCACGGGTGGCGCCTGCGGCGCCGCGGTCGGCTCCTCGTGCCTCGTCGCCGGCTGTGTTGGTTGCGGACGTCGGGCCGCTCCTCGGGTCGTCATCGTGGCCGTGGTGGGTGGGGTGTTCAAGCCGGGCTCGCGGCGTTCTCTCCTTCCTCGTTCCTCGTCGTCGAACTCTGCTCGGCCTGCGGCTGCCCCGGCTCTCGGGCTGCGCCCTCGCCCTGCGGGTGAGCACCCCACCCACCGCGGCCAAGGGCTGACGCCACCCGGTCGGGCCCGTCGTCCTGGGCGGGGTCGGTGGTCCTCGCTCGAGCTCGTTCCTCGCTCGGCTGCGGGCCGCCGTCCCCGCCGGGGCGAGGGGGGTCGCTGCGCGCCCCTCGCGCTCCCCCAGCCCACTCCTGCGGAGTGGCGCACCTGCGGTGCTGGCCGGACTCGTTCCTCGCCCGGTCGGTCCGACCCTGCGGGCCGGCGGTTGTTTGCTCATGCCCCTCCCGGCGTCCCATCGTGACCGACCACGGGTCTGAGCCAAGTCGAGGCGAACTGCGTTCGTCCCCGCCACCGGGAACCATCTTCGTCACCTCGCTGCTCCTTCCTCGTTCCTCGGTCGTCGCTGACTGCGCGTGGTGCCCAAGATCGTTCCCGGCTCTGGGGCAGACCTCGACTCGCCGCGAGCGGCGCCCTACGGGTGGCACAGCCCCTTAGTTCGGTCTCGATTTGACGTGCCGGGAGGGGGCGGTGAGCGGTCGGCGGCGCAGCCGTCGAGGGCTCACGTTCTCCCACCGGCGCACCAGTTCCCACGTTTAGGAAGGCAACCACCATGTCCCGCGAGACCCTCGAAACCCTGAACCTCTCGACCCTCATCGGCTTCACCAGCAAGCGCGGCAACGCCTGGCACTACCGCGAGGAACTGCAAGGCAGCCAGTCCAACCACTACGACGGCGCGATCCCCGTCGCCGACGTCACCCATCGACTGTTCAACTTCACCGCCGAAGCCCGCCCGGTCTACGTCGCGATGCCCGCCGACCTCCTTACCGCTGACGCACTCGACGACGCCGGAAACCCCATCCGCTACGTCCGCATCAACGACCGGCAGGCCATCACCCACAGCGCCACCGGCGACGTCTTCAACCTGTTCACCTCCGGCTACACCATCCACCAGTTCGGAAAATGGCTCATCGACACCGTCTCCCCGCTGCTGAGTGACACCATCACCATCGGATCGGCCGGAGTCTTGCGTCAGGGCGCGGTCGCCTGGGTCAGCGTCGAAGCCCCTGAGAACCAGGTCACCCGAGAGGGCGTGGAGTTCCGGGCCAACCTCCTTGCCGCCACCAGCCATGACGGCAGCATGGCCACCACTTACAAGATGGTCGCGACCAACGTCGTGTGCGACAACACCATGAGCGCGGCCCTACGCGAACGGGGCCCGCAGTACAAGGTTAAGCACTCCCGCCACAGCACGATGCGCCTGCAGGACGCCCGCGACGCGCTCGGTCTACTCGAGATCACCACCGACAACTTCGCCGCCGAAGTCCAGGCCCTGTGCCAGCAGACCGTTACGAATGCCCAGTGGAGCGCGTTCCTCACCGCCACCACTCCCATCCCCAGCACCCCCGGCCGCGCGCAGACCCTGGCCGTCACCAAGCAGGACACCCTGCGCCGCCTCTGGAACGACGACCCGCGCGTCTCCCCCTGGGCCGGAACCAGCTTCGGCGTCCTGCAGGCCGTCAACACCTACACCCACCACGAGCAGACCGTGCGCGGCGCGGGACGCGCCGAACGGAACATGCTGCGCGCCGTCACCGGCGGTGTCGACGAGCTCGACCGCACCACCCTGGCCACCCTTGACCGGGTCCTCGCCGCATAACCACCGCCTGAGCACTCACGAGGTCCCCGCCGCGCTCAGCGGCGGGGACCTCCCCGGCGCGTCGTTTCGCGCGCTGCGCGGGAGGCGGGCACCGCTGGCGCGGCGGCTGTGTGGTGGCGGGTCGGCGGTCCTCGCGGGTTCTCGTTCCTCGAACCCACTGCGGGCCGTCCCGCCGGCGAGGGGTGTCGCTGCGCGCCCCTCGCGCTCCCCCAGCCGGTGCCGCCTCCTTCGTCGCCGGCAGCGGTCGCCGCTGCGCGGCGGCAGTGCTGGTTGCGGCCGTGGGGCCGCTCCCCGGGTCGCCATCGTGGCCGCGGCGGGCGGGGGCGACAAACCGGCTCGCTACCGCTCGGGCTGCGCCTCCCCGGTTCTCGGGCTACGCCCTCGCCCTGCGGGTGTCTCCCCCACCCGCCGCGGCCAAGGGCCGGTGCCACCCGGTCGGGCCCGACGTCCTGGTCCTGACGGACGGGCGAGGGGGGTCGCTGCGCGCCCCTCGCGCTCCCCCAGCCGGTTCCTCCTGCGTCGTCACCGCGCACCTGCGGTGCTGGCCGCCGCTCGTTCCT
The DNA here is from genome assembly GCF_042466365.1 of Kineococcus sp. R86509. Classification (NCBI taxonomy): domain Bacteria; kingdom Bacillati; phylum Actinomycetota; class Actinomycetes; order Kineosporiales; family Kineosporiaceae; genus Kineococcus; species Kineococcus sp. R86509. The sequence continues at coordinate 47,492 of NZ_JAXHCE010000002.1, forward strand.
CGCGTCGGGCGGCCCGACCCTGCGGGCCGGCGCTCTCCTTCTTTCCCCTTACCCTCCCGGCGTCCGATCCTGACCGCCCCGCACGCTGAGTCAAGTCGAGCTCGCTGCGCTCGACCCGCTGCGTGAGAACCATCTTCGTCCCCTCGCTGCTCCTCCTCCCTCGTTCCTCGCTCGTCGTCGCTGACTGCGCGAGGGGCCCAAGATCGTTCTCCCTCCGGGGTTTCCTCGACTCGCGGCTGCGCCGCGCCCTGCGGGTGTCACAGCGCGCTCCTGGCGGTCCTGATCGAACAGCGCCGGGAGGGGGCGGGGGATGGTCGGCGGGCTCAGTTTCCGCCGACCATAGTTCTCGCTCCGTCTGACCTGAACTCGTTGACCAGTCCCAGGAAGGAATCCAGCCCATGAACGTCACCCTCTACACCACCGGCCCGAGCTGCATCCGCTGCCGACTCAGTGCCAACCTGTTGAAGAACTCCGGGGTTGCGTTCGAGACCGTCGACATCAGAACCGACCCCGCGGCGCAGCGCTACGTCACCGAAGAACTCGGATACGTCGAAGCGCCAGTGGTTGTCGTCACCGACTCCCCGGCCCCTGGCCTTCCCCACCTGGCGGGCCTGGCGGACCCGGACCACTCCAGCATCACCCCAGACGCCCGCCTCTGGCACTGGAGCGGATTCCGCCCCGAGCAACTGCTCGCCCTCAGTGAGGGATCCACGGCCCAGAACGTCGAGCGATCCACGGCAGGTGCCTCATGACTGGACCAGAGCACGACGGCCAGAACGCAGGCCAGGAGATCCAAGAAGTCGAGGACCTCTACCGCCAGCTCAGCCAGGGGCAAATCTCTCAAACGGCCTGGATGGGCAACGACAGGGAAACCCTGCTGTGGCTCTTGTCCCAAGGAGAACCCATCCCGAGAAACCACCCGGAAACTATTGCAGCACAGTTTAACTCTAGTAGAATAGAACACGAGGCAGCCCCCCACTACTGGCAGCTTGACCGGGTGGTCCTCCTCGTTATCGCAGCACTTGCAGCAGCGGACCTCGCTCTCATCCTCTGGTTCGCTCACGTGATTCTCGGCTGGTTCTGAGTGAGCCACCACGACAGCAATCACGACAGCAACCAGGACAGCAACCGAGGAGGACCCCCGATGAGCACCACTCCCACCCGCCGTGCCTTCAGGTCCGGTGAGCCGGTGACCGCTTCCCACGCCCCGGGCCGCCACGACAACCGCCTCATCCGCCGATCCCTGCAGCGGGCCACCGCCCACGCTGCCGCCACCGGCGCCAGGCCCACCCACCAGATCACGCAGGAGGATGAGATGTCTGAGGCGATGCGTGGGGGGACGACCAAAGGGTTGCCGGAGGTCATGTCGGACGCGATGCCAGACGTCATGCTGGGTGTCGTCGCGCAGAGCGCGTTGCAGGACGAGGCCTCCCAGGTCGACGAGCTCACCGTGCTGCGCGCGGTCGCAGCCGATGCCGCCACCTACTTCCGCGCCTGCCTTCAGGACCCCACCACCGGACGGCGTGCGCGTCGCACACTCGCCGCGCGAGGGCTCCCGATCCTCACCCCCGCCGACGGGATCGGCTACGCACCCGAAGGATGGAACGGCCTCACCACCCACCTGCAGGGCATGGGCTACAGCGACGAACACCTCCTGGCCGCCGGCGTCAGCACCCGCAGCCGAAACAGCCAGCTCCTCGACCGCTTCCGCGCCCGCATCACCTTCGCGATCCACGACGTCGCCGGCGATGTCGTCGGCTTCACCGCCCGCGCCTTCGACGAAGACCGCGCCGCGGCCGCCGCGACGGACCACGACCTGCCCAAGTACCTCAACACCCACGCGACGTCGCTGTACCGCAAGCGGGAACTGCTCTACGGGTTCACCCCCCAGGCCCGCGAGCTGCTGCGCGCCGGGGCGTTACCGGTCCTGGTCGAAGGCCCCACCGACGCCCTGGCCATCACCCTGGCCGGGGCTGGGCGCCGCGTCGGGATCGCCAGCTGCGGCACCGCACTGACCAGCGAGCACCTCACCTTCCTCGAGGACGTCCTGCGCACCCTGAGCACCCATGACCGCCAGGACTGCCAGGACGGCCAGGCTGAAGGCGAAGACCTGCCCCTGCTTCACGCGCAGGGCCTGGCCGTGGCCTTCGACTCTGACACCGCGGGACGAGCTGCCGCCCACCGGGCCTGGGAGCTCACCACCGTCCGGGGCCTGCGTCCCTTGGAGGTCCTCCTGCCTGAGGGGGCAGACCCCGCCAGCCTGGCGCGCACCCACCTCAGTGAGCTGCTCGAGACGATCGAGATGCCCCTGAACCTCAGCCTCATCCGCGACGCCGTCCGCCCCTGGGCTGATCGTCTGCACGAAGACACCAGCCAGCTGCACGCGGTACGGGCAGCGGTCCGACTGATCGACCCCACCTACGACGACCTCGACCTCGGACGGTGCCTGACAGCGGTGGCGGCCGCCACCGGCGCCGACATGACCTGCGTGATCGACGAAGTCTTGGACTACCGCGCCAACGGCACACCCACCTGAACCTGCACTGACCTCGACCGACCAGCGCGACCAGACCGATCAGGAAGGACGAACCACCATGACCACCACGACCACCAACGCGGCGGCCCCGATCAGCGACGACCTCGCGGCCCTACGCCGCGCAGTCGTGCAGGCCCGCCTACGCCGCCGCGGGCGCGGCGACGGCGGACCACGTCGTCTCCTTCCGCCCGCGCCTCGTGCACGCACCGGGGCGACCCCCAGCCAGCGGACCCACCGTGCAGCCACCACCTCGACCCGCGCGGTCGCCGGCGCCGTGGTCCGAGGTCAAGAAACGAACCGCAGGAGCAGCAGCAGGGCCGACGGTAGGGGCGGCGGCAGGGGCGGCGGCAGGTTCGGCCAGGACCGGGCGGGCACAATCAGGGACGTGGCAGCGACCCTGTGGACGCGAGACGAAGAGACGCGACTGGTCCAAGAGCTGCGCGACGGCCTCACCGTTGACGACATCGCCACCGCCCACCAGCGCACCGCTCTGGCCATCCTCGCCCGCGCCTCCCGCATGACCCCCGACGAACTCCCCGCGGACGACGCGCAGGCACAGACCGGGCCACTGACCCGCGCCCAGCGCACGGAGTGGCTACGCGAACAGCTGCACACCAACCCGGCCTACGACTGGGCCGCCCACCTGGGCGAGACCCGGCGTCGCCGCTACGCCGAAGTCCGCTCCCTCGCCCCGCGCACCGGCGCCATCTGGACCGCAGACGAGGACGCCCAGGTCCTGGCCGCCACCGCGGCCGGCGTCTCCAACGTCGAGCTCGCCGCGCAGCTGCAGCGCTCCGCGAAGAGCACCGCCCGCCGCGCCTGGCGGCTCACCCAGAGCGGTGAAGAGGCCGCATCGAGTGCCACGGGTGACGTCGACAGCCGACCCGCCGCCGAGGAGGCCCCGCCGGGCCCGGCCTCGCAGACCCCGGCGTCGCAGGCCCCGACGTCGCAGATCCTGAAGTCGCCGGCCCCATGGTCGCTGACCCCCTCGACGACTCCGCGCTCACCCGAGGTGGACCCGGTCAGCAGCTCACCTCGAGCTGAAGCGGGTCACAGTCCGAGCGCACACGGACAGCCCTGGACCGAAGACGAGACCTTCCAGCTCATGGAAGAACTACGCCAAGGGCTGAGCGCCGACGACGTCGCCGCCGCCCACGGACGCAGCGTCCGCGCCATCAACGGACGCGCGGCCACCGTCCTGACCCACCTCACCGGCAGCAAGCACGCACTGGCGCAGGACAGTGCCGAGCAGCTGCGCACCCGCCTGACCCGCACCGCCACCACCGCCGGGGAACACGACGTCGACCGTGCAGCCATCGCGGTCGTGCACGACCTTCTGGGCGCAACGCAGGTCGACGCCTGACCCCGCCACCGCAGGCCGGATGCAGTACCGACCTCCGCGTCCTACCGCAGCCTCATCACACCGGGAGAACCCATGACGGATCCCAGGCCAACTGGCCTACGAGCCGCTCTCCACCGGTGGGTGCCTCGTCGCGACGAAGTGTCCCCGTCGTGGAAGCTCGTCAGCACTCCCGAGGAGATCCCGCTGGGCTACACACCCCCCGTCCAGTCACATCCCGACCACCAAGACGATGGGGACCCCCACAGCCCCCAGACCGGCGCCGACCACGACGAACGTCTCCGCCTCCAGCGATGAGTAGGACCCGACGATGAGTGAGCAACCCCACCGGCCCCGCATCGCTCACTCCACCCCGCGGCCGCCGTTCCTACCCACCACCGCGCGCATCGAAGCCGGTCCGGCCGGCTCCCTCGTGCAGGCTCGTGCACGAGCCCGCGCGCTGCGCGAGGCTGCGCACGGTCCCTGGCGCCGGGACCGGCGAGTACGGATGCTCGCCGTCGCCATCGCTGCGCTCATCAGCTGGTTGGCGGTCCTGCTCATCAACGGTTCCGGGGCCCTGGAGACCCTGGTCGCCATCGTCCTGCTGGGCCTGGTCGTGGCCGCCGCGGTCAGTGTCCTCACCCACCGGCAAGTCTCGGCGCTGGAGGCGGACCTGACCCGCCAGATCGAGGCCACCCACGCTACCGCCACCGCCCTGGACGAGCTCACCGCCGCGGGCTGGGTCGTCCTGCACGACCGGCTGCTCACCGGAACCGAGCACCGCCTGGCCCACGTCCTCGTCGGGCCCATCGGCGTCGTCCTGGTCACCGAGATGCCCGAGCACGGCCCGCTGCGCCTGCTGCCCAACGGCGTCTTGGTCTCCGGCGACGTCGTCCTGACCGACTGGCTCGACACCCGCTGGTGGGAGGCTGACTACCTGCAGATCATCCTCACCCAGGAACTCGCGCACTGGCCCTGGAACGGCGCGGTCATCCCCGTCCTCATCGCTCCCAACTCCACGTCCTTCCCGCTGCCACCCGTCATCGCCAACGCCACGGTCCGCACCACCACCCAGCTCGTGCCCTGGCTCTCCACGCTGCCGCAACCGCTGTCGCGCCTGGCGGTCGCGCACCTCGCCGAGACCCTGCGCGAGCAGTGCGAACCCGCCGCCGTCGACGAGGGACGAGCGTGAGCGGCAGCGAACCGAGAGACCCGGCGCAGGACCTCGCGCCGCTCGACGCCGACGCCGCCGGCACCCTCATCGACGCGTCCAGCGACCCGGCCGACTCACCGGCCCTAACGCCTGCGCAGGTGCTGCGCTTCGCCGCCGAGGACGTCGACCGCTTCTGGTCCTATGTCCTGCGCGGACCCGAACGCGAGGACTGCTGGTTCTGGACCGGAGCCATCGCCGACGACGGCTACGGCCGCTTCTGGACCGCCGACCCCACCCGCGCCAGCGGACAGCACGTGCACCGACCCCACCGCTTCGCCTACGCCCTGGCCACCGGCGACCGCCTCACCCCCGACGAGCTGCTCTGCCACGGCTGCGACATCCCGCTGTGCGTGCGGGTCGCCCCTGAGCACGTCGGCCTGGGCGACCAACGAGCGAACATGCTCGAGCGGACCCGCCGCGGCCGCCACGCCTCCGGCGCGACCATCTGGCGCTGGCGCGGGATCTCCCGCACGCAGCGCGTCGCCCGCTCCCGGGAACTGCGCCAGGTCCTACGCACCCACGGTTGGGACCGCGACCGCATCCACGCCGTGCTCTCCGGACAGGACAGCAACACCCCCACCCTCTGGTGACTGCTCACCGCGACGTCGCGCGCACCGCGGGATGATCGCGAGGTCGGCGACGTCCACGACAGCGGGATGACCGGTAGATCGGCTGGACGCGAACGAGGAGCTCAGCCGGGGTGCCTCACCAAGCGCACCATCACCGCGATCAATCCCCACACCACGCTGAGCAGCACCAAGCCTTGCGCGAGGGGCAGCAACCACCAGAGCACGAAGACGGCGCTGTCGATCTGGAACCACTCTGTCCCGCGTACGACCCACACTGCGGCAGCGACGTAGCAAGCCGCGGCGGTAGCCGCCGCCGCGCAGGCGTGACGTAGCCCCCGCTCCAGGGATTCAGTCGAGGGTGGCCGCAGCACTCGAGCCGCGGCATAGCAGCACAACGAGCCCACGATCATCTGCACCAGTACGCCCAGGATCTGCGCGCCACCGTTGCCTGAGGCGCTCAGCACCACGCTGAGCAGGAGCACGGGGATCGTGGCCACTGTCAGTGCTCGTCGCGCTTTCGTTGCTATGTTCCAGCCGTGGCGAGGTCGGAAAGGGGTGACCCATTCCGTTCGCGGTAGGGGGTCCACGGTCTGGTCGTTCACCAGATCAGCATGACCCACAGGTTCAGCTCGCGGCTGGCGAACGGCCGCTGGTTCATCCGCATGACCACGCTCGGAGAGCGGCAAGACCGTGCATCCCGCACCGCAGGGGATATGCGGGTGATCTTTGCGCGCGGGGTGCACCCGGACATCGGCGTGACCGCGACGTCGCCGCCAGCTCAGAACTGCGCACAACGCGGGATGACCGGACGTCAGCGCGCTCGTCGAGGTCACGACCGTCCAGGGGTCGCTGGGGCAGGTCCTCGCCTTAGCTCGTCGGCAGGTAGAGGCGGGTTGCCCCACCACCACACCCCGTCCTCATCGGGGACCATCGACTCCAGCACCGACCCCAAGGGCTCTTCGATGTCGGAGGTCACGATGTCGTCGGCGAGGTCCACAGCGAGGTCGATGTCGGGTACGGGCAGGTTCAAGGGGTAGTGCTCGACCTCATCGAGGTGGCGCCGCAGGCCAGTGGTGAAGTCCCACCAAGGGTGGCGGTACACCACGTGCAGGACTGGGTGCCCGCCGTGGACGCTAGTCCAGGACCGCACCACCTGTACCTGGCCGCCGGTGACGGCCAGGTGGCGCGCAGGGTCAGTGAGTTGGCGCATCAAAGCAGCGTGAACATCGTTGGCCCACCGCTGGGGGTCGTCCCGGATGCGTGCCGAGGTCTCTGCCGGAGCGTCCATGGCTCTTGTTCTACCGGTCAGGCTGATCGCTCGGCCATCGGCAAGACCCTGACGTCTCAGGCAGCTCAGGACCGCGCACAAGGCGGGATGACCGCGCGGTCGCCGGTAGCCCTCTCCGTCGCGGAACCGTCCCCGCGCTGGTGGCGTCTGAGGCGGCATCGTGCGAGGGCGCGCGAGGGTGGGGAACGGAGACGAGATGCGTCATGGTTCGGTGCTGCAGCCTCTGGAATGGTTGACAGCGGTGGGCGTGGCGGTGGGTGTGGTGATGCTGGCTTTGGCGGGCTGCTCAGCCGTCGCAGGAGTAGGCGGTGACCCTTGCCTACCGCCACCGCTGCAGGTGAGTCCCTCCACGGTGGGTGCTGGTGAGCAGGTCACCGTTTCCAGTGGCCCCATCACCTGCGGTGCGACGTATCCGGAGGGGACGACGTACACGCTGATGTTGAAGGCGGGCAGCGACGCACTGGTGCAGGTGGCCGAGGTTCAGGTGCCGGCTGATGGTGCCTTCTCCTCAGTCGTCACTGTTCCGGCGTCGACTCCGGCTGGTGAGGTTTCCCTCGCCGTTGTGGGCAGCTTGTTCGATCAGCCCTGTCAGGACGGGGAGGGCAGCTGCGCCGCGTACACGACCTTGCTGACCGTCATCGCTTGAGCGACCGCGACCGCGACCGCGCACTGAGCAGGGCGAGACCTGCGAGGTCGTCGACGTCCAACAACGAGATGATCGTGATGGGCGCCTGATCGGCACCTGAGCGGTGTGGCGAGCAAGCGGTGTCGAGGGAAAGGTGCGTGGGTGTCTTCGTCTGCTGAGGTGTCGCCGGAGGTTCAGGCTGCGATCCGGTCGTTGATCCCCACCTCAGCCATCAACTGGACGATCAGGCCGCGTAGTCGAGATCCCGGGTTGCTGTATTGGCGTCAGTCGGTGGTGCAGGAAGCGGCTGCGCAGCGGCTGCTCGGCTTCCCCGCGCCTGTCTTGTCGAGCCTGCGCGGTAAGGGCGTTGTGGAGTATCTGAGTTTGCAGGAGAGCCTGGAAGGTCCTGGGGCGGCGAGGACGGCGAGGACGGCGGTAGCTCGTGGTGATGTTCGTTTCCGGGCGTCGTACCTGCCGGTGGGGTTGGCGTGGGTGAGAGCGAGTAGGGACTCGATCCTTCATGGGGCGACGTTGTTGACCTGCAGCAGTGAGTTCGACGTGTCTGGAGCTGCGCCCAGGGCTGGTGTGCGTAGGGCTGGTGCGCCCAGGGCTGGTGTGCCGGGAGCTGTGCCTAGACCTGGTCCGCCTAGGGCTCGTGTGCCTGGAGCTGTGCCTAGGGCTGGTGCGCCTGGAGCTGGCGCGCCTGGAGCTGTGCCTAGAGCTGGCGCGCCTGGGGCTGGTAGCGGCGTGGGGTGGCCGCAGCGGTTGGCGTTCGGGAAGGCGGATCGCGGGCGTGAGGGTGCGCAGTTGGAGCAGGACTTCACGGTCGTGCAGGTGGGTGGGACGCAGGTGGGGGTGCAGGTCGGTGAGTCGGGTTTGGTGTGCCTGACGTGGAGGGTTCGGTGCGCGGGGAGGTGGTGTCGGATGAGTGTGATGACGCAGCGGGATGCGGTGGCTGCGGTGGAGTTGGTGCTGGGTGATGGGTTGCTGCGGGCCCGGTGAGCCAGAACCGTCACGCTTGTCGCCAGCGGAGTCGTTGCGGGATGACCGGGAGGTAGCTCGCTGCTGCTGCGGTCCGAGGCCAGGGAGCCTGTCAAGACTTCTGTGTAAGTGACTGTTGAGTTCGTCAGTTGATGTGACCATCGAGACGGTCGGGGAACATGAGTTCGAGCTGGTTCAGCGCGATCTTCCAGCCGTGGGTGCCGGCACCCTCGATCAGTTTCGCTGGCCCTGAGCGCTGGTTGGCGGGCTTGCCGCGGTCCTTCTCCCGCGCCCGAGCCCGCTTGTCCTCGATATCGCGGATCGCCAGCCACAACAGCTTCACCGCCGCGTCGTCGGAGGGGAAGTGACCCCGATTCTTGATGATCTTGCGGAGCTGGTAATTCAACGACTCGATCGAGTTCGTCGTGTAGATGACGCGACGGACGGCCGGCGGGAAGGCCAGGAAGGGCGTGAACCGTTCCCACGCCCGCTCCCAGACCGCGACCGCCGCGGGGTACTTCCGGCCCATCTCGGAGTCGGTCAGTTCCTCAAACGCCGTGCGAGCGGCGTCGACGTCGGCGGCGGTGTAGACGTCCTTCAGCGCGCGGGAGAACACCTTGCGGTCCTTGTCGCTGACATAGCGGTTGGCGGCCCGGATCAGGTGCACCACACATGTCTGGACGACCGTGCGAGGCCAGGTCGCCTCGATCGCCTCGGGCAGACCGGGCAGCCCGTCGCAGCAGGCAATGAGGACGTCCCGCACGCCCCGATTCGCCAGTTGCGCGCAGACCGAGGCCCAGAACTTCGCCCCCTCACTGGCATCGACCCAGATCCCCAGGACGTGCTTCACGCCATCGGTGTCGACGCCGATCACGATGTGCGCGTGGCGGTTACGGACCTGCCCGCCGTCACGGACCTTCACCACGATGGCGTCCAGGAACAGCACCGGCCACACCTCATCCAAAGGGCGCGACTGCCAGGCTTTCACTTCCTCCAGGACCGCGTCGGTGATGTTGGCGATCGTCTCGTGGGACAGATCTGTGCCCAGGGTCCGGGCGAAGTGGGTTTGGATGTCGCGCACCGTCATTCCACCCGCGTAGAGGGAGATGATCTGCTCCTCCAACCCACCCAGGCGGCGGGCGCCCTTCGGGACCAGGCGAGGTTCGAACGTCCCGGCTCGATCCCGCGGCGTGGCCAGCGGGATGTCCCCGACTTCACTGGCGACGGTCTTGGGGGTCGAGCCGTTGCGGGAGTTCGCCGTTCCTCGACCCGCCGGGTCGCCCTTCTCATAGCCCAGGTGGTCATCGAGCTCAGCGGCCATCCCGCGTTCGAGGACGCGGCGGATCAGTTCGGGCAGGAACCCGCCTTCCCCGGTCAGCGCGACCCCGCCCTGACCGGCCTGGGCGATCATCTGGTCGATGACGTCGTCACCGAGGAAGTCCCGGCGCAACGCGGCGGCGGGGGTCTGCTCGCGGGGGTCTGGGCGATGCTTCGGCACCGGGCCAGCCTGCAGCTGCTGCTCAGCGCTGTCGAGTGCCTGCCACAGCCGCTCAGCCTTGGTCGTGTCCGTGCTCATCGAGGTCTCCTTCCGCCGGCTTCACGCCAGCGTGTCGGCAACGCCCCTTACACAGACCATCTGACACGCCCAGGCCAGGCCCAACCCCCACGTCGCGAAGGCCCGGGAGGGGGCGCTCTCCACGCTCAGCCCTCCATCGAAGGGGCCTTGTCGCCTGTCTTCCCATCGGCGACCTCGCGATCCCCCAAGGGCTGTGACAACACCACCGTCACCGGCTCTTGGCAGTCGTCGTCGGAGCTCCGCTTGGTCGAGACCACGGTGATGACCACCTCGGCGTCGGACTCCTCCAGCGTGGTCTCGGGATCCCCGTCGCAGGTGTCGACCCACAGGATCAGCTCGTCGTCGTCGGAGACGGACCAGCCCTCGATGCGCTGAGGGCCCCGGCCCTCTCCGTCGGCACAGCCAGCGGCGAAGGCGGTCAGCAGGCAGGCGACGGCGATGTTCACCAGGCGAGGCGTCGAGGTCATCCGCCACGGTCTCAAGCTCGTGGCGGTAGCACAGCCACCTCGCGCAATTCGTCAGATCAGGTCGTCGCCAACGCCGGGGCGACTGCCCTCACCGCGGGATGACCGGGCGACCGCCCGGTGCGCGGGATGGCCGCGAAGTCGTTCCGTGCGCTAGGTGCGCATCGGACCAACCTGGCGGGTCGTCTCTGGCGCAGTTACAGCGAGGCTGTCTCGGTTGCGTCGTGGTCTTGGTCGCCCTGCACCCAGCGGCGGAACAGGTACAGCACCTCACCCAGGTTCAGTGGACCGCAGGCGGCGACGAAGGTGTCCTCCTCGCGGCGGATCACGTACCAGTCGTGCTCGCTACGTTCCAGCTTGAGCGGGTGGAGCTTCTGGCCAGCGGCCGCGGTGTCGGCGAGGTCGATCTTGATGTGCCAGCCGGGGTTGTCGAGGGTCTCGATGCGGATGCCCTCGCCGTGCTCCCACTCGTCATCGCAGTTTGAGGTGAACCACGCCTGCAGCCACTCCAGGGCGCCCGGAGGGGACTCACGGTCAGGGTCAGGGCCAGGGCCAGGGCCGGGGCCGGGGTCGGGGCCGGGGTCGGGGTCGGCGTCCTTGCGGCGACTGAAGATCACGAAGCGAGGCTAGCGTTCGGCGCCGCAAGCTCGAAGTAAGCGGTGCTTCGGGTTCGACAGCTCGCGAACATCGCGGGATGACCGCGATGTCCTCAGTCGGTTACTGCCGCGATGCAACCACTGGGTCGGCTGCGGCGTATCAGGCTGTGAGAGGGGGTGAGGGCCAGTGAGCTCTTACAGCGACACGTCATTCGACGACTTCGCCGCGGCGGCGATACCGCGGCTACGGCGGGTGGCGTATGCCTGGTGCCACGACTGGCACCACAGCGACGACATCGTGCAAGACACCCTTGAACGGGTCTACGCCGCCTGGGCTCGTGTGCGCCGCAACGGCGAGGAGTACGCCTACGCGCGCACCACGCTGGTACGCCGGCTCATCTCCGAAAACCGCCGTGCCTGGCGACGACACGAGACGACGATGACCGCTGACGCCTTCGCCGAGGCAGCTGATGCCCACCACGCGATCAGTGACGGGACCGGTCAGGTCGACACCCGCCTAGACACCACTGACCTGCTGGCCCGCCTCCCTTTGCGTCAGCGGGCCGTGGCCGTGCTGCGCTTCGTCGAGGAGCTTCCCGTCGCCGAGGTCGCCGAGCTCTTGGGATGTTCGGAGGGCACCGTCAAGAGTCAGGCCCACCACGCCCGGATGGCGTTGCGCGCCGGAGCCCAGGCCAGCAGCCACGACGGGCTGCCAGGGCAGTCAGCTTCCACCTCACGACGAACGGAACGGTCATGATCAAGCGGCTTGATGAGCGTCTGGGAGACGACTTCGACGTCGAGGCTCAGTTGCGGCAGGACCTGCACACGCGTCCGGCACCTGCGCTGGCATTCGACGTGGGAAGGGTCAAGCAGCGGGGGCTGCGCCGTCGTCGCCGTGCCCAGATCCTGCCCGCAGCGGTGTTGGCGGTGGTGGTGCTGGGGGGTGGTGCTGCGGTGGTCGGTACGGGCGCGTTCTCGGGTGTGGGTCGCGGGGGTGTGGTCAGCGTCGCCCCGGCGGATGCCTCGGCGGCGTCTGCTCAGCAGGTGGTGCGCAGTGCGATCGAGTTGAACGAGCAGGGGTTGAACATGCAGGCCGCGGAGCAGTTCTGGTACCCCGGTTACGCCGACACGGCTGACTTCACGACGGAGAAGCTGCAGATCACCGACCTGGTCATCGGGATGCCGACGGCTGACTCCGGCGAGAACTTGTCGGGTCAGTGGGAGCACACGGTGGCGGTACCGGTCAGCTGGACCCACGTGCAGGCCAGCGGGTCAGCTGCGGCTGGGCCGTGGTCGGGTTCGTTCGTCCTGGTGCGTCACGCCGATACCGATCCGTGGCGGATCGCATCGGTCGAGTCGTCAGCGGCGCAGCGCTGACCCCGCTCCGGTTCGTCATCGGGTTGCACCATGACCGCCCTCTGGTCATCGTCATGACCGCGAGGTCGTCAACGTCCTGGCCTGCCGCCCAACGCGCATCAGATGCCTCGCGCTTACGTCCCTGACTCAGCGCCCTTGACAGGCGCAGCGCGGTCCATGCCGGCGAGCAATTGGGTAGCTCTATCGCGGATCCACTGGTCAAGCTCCTCATCGGTGCTCCAGCCACGCTGCCACGGGTCGGCCGCTTCGCACATGGGCGCTAGCTCGTCGGGGAGGGCGAGCTCTGCGGACTCCTCAGCGATGAGCTCAGCTCCCTCCTGGGGTGGGAGAAGGCCCTCGAGGATGGCGTGGGCGTAGGTGTGGACCATCACCCACCGGGCTTGCTCGTCGGTGAGGTGGGGAGCGTGGAGCTGCTCTAAGGCGGTGGCGAGCAGGAGACGCAGTTCGGCGGGGTCGTGCTCGGGGGATGCTGTGGCTAGCTCGCGGACGGCGGGTGAGTCGTAGCCGCGGCTGAGCGCGGTGTTGGCCCAGGTGCTCATGTGCTCGGGCGGGAGGTAGCCGAGCACGGTGCGGGCGCGGGCACGCTGGAGGGGGTCCACGGGTGGAGTATCGATGAGGTGGGCCGCTGCTGGGCTGCCTTTGCCCGGGGTGGTTGAGGTACGCCCTGAGCAACTCGCCCGCTCGCTCGTCGGCATGAGAGCGATGTCGCCGACGGCCGGGACCGCGCACCGTCCGCGGGATGACCGTGCGCTGCGGGTAGGTCAGTGATCACGTCGAGGTCGACTGCGACTCTGATCGATCGCCAGACCCAGGCCAAGGCCGGCGAGGGGGAGGATGGCTCCTGCGATACGCAGTGGTACAGACTCCGAGTAGATCCCGACGATTAGGGCGATGCCGCCCAGGATGATGCCGATCACGAAGTAGCCACGCCACGTCTTCACTCCTCGATCATGGATGACGGCGACTGCCTAGGCAGGTTTTGGTCGTCCGCCTTTCGCCAAGAGCGTGACGTCGCCGGCCGCTGGCAAGCACGCACAACGCGGGATGACCGGTAGGTCGACGTCGTCAGCTTCCGAGCTGCTGCCAGGGTCTGAGGTAGTGGGCATCACCAGGGGCCACAGCCAGCTCCACGCGCGAGCCGTCAACGAAGGCCGCAGTCCACACCTGCGCCCAGGGGTCCAGCCAGACCAGCTCGCCCCCCTGCGGCTTGCGAGGTTCGGGGCTTTCGAGTCGGCCCCCGACGAGCACCGCGCCGCGCCAGCGCAGATCACCTTCGTCGTTGATGACCGCACCTGCCGCGCCACCCCACGCCTGGCTGAGTCCATGAGGTGATGGCCCCATGGATCGGATGTTGGCGTCGAAGACGTCGTCGCCGTAGAGGCCGCGTTGGGCGCGGCGGCGCAGTCGGGGGACAAGCAGACCGACGGCGGTACCGAGGATCGCCATGGCGATGGCTGTCCAGATCCAGTGGGGCATGGAGCTCCTGCATACGGTGGCGAGAGGGACTCAGCATCCAGGTTGTCAGCTCCGCTGACGCCCTGAACGATCATCCGCAATTCGGCATATGAGGTCGTCGCCGGCGGTCCGAGACCGCGCTTACCGCGGGATGACCGTGACGTCGAGACAGCGGTGCCAGGTGGAGGGCGCATCGCTTCAAGACCATGGGTTCGCACCAGGTGCTCGTGCCGTGCGGCGAACGATCAGCCAGCAGCCGACTGCAGCGCAGACCCCGTGCGAACGATCTTGATCCAGGCCCACAGCGAGACCACGAGGCAGATGCTGCCCAGCAGGGACATCCCGCCGACCACCCTCAGGTCAGCTGCGGTGTCCACGGTGCTCACTTGGAGGGCGAGGTTGCCGAGGATCGTGCTCACCAACCATGTGGCCCACCACAATCCGAACGGCGGACGTGAGGCCGCCGCAACGGAGGTCGTGTCGGCACTCGCTGAGGCCGTCACGGCGTCGCGCACTACCTGGAAGGGGAACCACAAGGAGACGATGGGAACGAGCCAGCCAGCCCACGCCCAGCCCCAGGCCCGCTGGTGATGGAACCAAGGCGCGAGCTGGTCGGCGTTGCGTCGCAGACGGGTCAACCAGATGCCGGTGACGATGAAGAGGGCCAGCCACGCCAGTGACGTGATGGTGTCGTAGACCCTCCAGGCGCTGCTGGAGTATGCGAAACCCGTCAGCGCGCCAACCAGCTCGCCCGCAGTGACCAGGGTCGAGACCGCCACGACGGCAGTACCCATTGCTCGAATGGGGCGCAGGTACGTGCCCTGGTGGTGGGCGGCAAGCTCTTGCAATCCGCTTGCCGCGTCTCGGCGGTCGTTCTGCGCTGGATCGGGCACCGTCGCTCCTTGATCGAAGGAGCACCACACTAGGCGCCGGATGTCGGCCTCGGGGCCGGTTGGTCACAGCAGAGCGACGATTGACGACGTCCCGCACTTCGCCACGAGCGGACGTCACCGACCCCGGGGCGACTGCGCACAACGCGGGATGACCGTGCGTTGAACGAGCACGCTGAGACAGTGATCGCATGGACGAGCCAGCCACTGAGAACGCGTGGGACCACTTCGACAACACGTGGTTGGCCGACTTCATCGGCCTGTCGCTGACGGCTGCCATCGAGAAGGCTGAAGCTGAGGGCCGTCCGGCACGCGTCCTGCGCCCGTGGTCGGACATGACCCTGGACTTTCGCCCTGACCGTCTGAACCTGCGCGTGGACGCAGCAGGTGACCTCATCGAGATGAGTGCAGGGTGAAGTCTCGGCCTGCGGGATGATCGTGAAGTCGGCGCCTGCGCTCAACGACGGGGTCGGCATGCTGATCGCATGAACCCTGAGCTGGACGCAGCGCTGACGCCGCTCTTGGCTGACCTGCAGGTACCCGATGGAGTCGTACCCATCGTGGACGACACCGAGTGGCAGGACGAGCCTGGTGCTGCCAGTTGCTGGCTGCACAGCCCCGACGGCACCGGGACGGGGGTGTGGGTGCAGACGGGTCAGCCGTTCCCCGCGCAGGTGCTCGCGCTGGCCGACCAGGTACAGCAGTGGGCGGTGGAGGCGTTGTGGAAGCTGAACCGTCCGGCGTCGTGGCCGGCCTGCCCGCACCACCCCGACCGGCATCCGCTGGCTGCGCGCGCACACGGCGCTGAGGCGGTGTGGAGTTGCCCTGTGCTGGACGAAAAGGTCAGCACCATCGGGTCCTTGAGGAGCTCCCGCAGCCTCTAGCGACACCTCAGACGCCGCGCCTGATCGCAGGATGACCGTGCGTCTCGCGCCGCGGCATAACCGAGCGATTCGCGCAGGGACGCAGTGAGACTCGGTCTCCTACTCAGTCGTCGTCGGAGGGCGCCTCATCCTCTGAGGTTGGGGTGAGGTCTTCTCGAGCTGGCCAAGGCGCGGGCTCCCCGAGCTTGGAGTAGCTGAGCGTGCGAGACACGTTGGTCTTCTTCTCCATCGTCGTCCTCCTTACGAGGGCCTCGGTCAGGCTCAACAGTTGTTAGCCATCATCCGCCCTTCGACTACTTGTTCACTGGACCCACGGCAACGGCCCGGCCAGGCTGTGCCGAGGTGCCCGACGTGACGCTCTCAATTCGACTGCCCACCAGCTTCACCGGTGTGGCTCCCTCTTGGCATGCGGAGCGTCGGGCACCGCCCGGCGGGGTGTGGCTCAAGAAGGGACTGTTGCACTCGAAGTAGTACTGCCCATCCTCGCCAGCAGTGACGGCCGGACCGTCTGGTCTGGCCGCAGGCTCGAGGTGGGGAACGAGGTGGACGCCACGATGAACGTCATCATCGGGATGGATCCGCACAAGCGTTCGGCAACGATCGAGGTGCTCGGCCCCGGCGAGCAGGTCCTGGCCGGTGGGCGCTTCGCCACCGACACCTCCGGCTACCGAGACATGCTCACCGCCGGCCGAGCATGGCCGCAGCGGACGTGGGCGGTCGAAGGGGCCGGCGGCATCGGCAAACACCTGGCTCAGCGCCTACTGGCCGATGGTGAGCAGGTGCTGGACGTGCCAGCGACGTTGTCGGCGCGGGTGCGGGTGTTTTCCACCGGCAACGGTCGTAAGACCGACGCGACCGATGCCCACTCCATCGCCTTGGCCGCGGTGAGGACGTCGACCCTGCGGCGGGTCCAGGCTGATGGGGAGAACATGGCACTTCGCCTGCTGGTGGATCGCCGCGACGAGCTCGGGATGCTGCGGACCCAGACGGTCAACCGCATCCACAAACTCCTGCTGGAACTGCTGCCCGGTGGGGCGAAGACGTTCCTGACTGCGGCGCAGGCCAAGAAGCTGCTGGCTACGGTCAAGCCGCGTGACGTCGTCGGCAAGACGAGGCGGGCGTTGGCGGCGGAGAAGATCGCTGACCTGGCGGTCATCGATGCCAAGATCAAGGCGGCGAAGAAGCAGTTGAGCGAGCTGATCACCGCGACCGGGTCACGGTTGCTGGAGCTCAATGGGATCGGCCCGTCGGGGGCGGCGCGGTTGTTGGGCGACGTCGGCGACATCGCCCGGTTCCCGACCAAGGCTCATTTCGCGTCCTGGAACGGGACTGCCCCCATCGATGCGTCCAGTGGGGACAATAGCCGGCAGCGGCTGTCGCGGTTGGGCAACCGTCGGATCAATCGGGTGTTGCACATCGCTGCGATCGTGCAGATTCGTCATGACACTGCGGGGCGGGCCTACTACCGGCGGAAGTTGGCGGCAGGGAAGTCGCCTTTGGAGGCGATCCGGTGCTTGAAGCGGCGTCTGTCCGACGTGATCTATCGCCAGATGGTCGCTGACGCTGCAGCCGTCGCGACCCTGGTCGAAGCCGATGCAGCACCTGCCGTCTTGGTCGAGGGAGACGTTCAGCAGCAGGTGCTGGTGACGGGCCCGGGAGGACAAGCGGGGGCGTCTGCTGGCTCCAGCGCGACCGGCTCGGACCCCGGTGCCGGTTCTTCGGAGAAGTCACTTCCCGGACCCGCCGAAGCCATCCTCATCACTGCTGCTCGACGCCGCAAGACCCCTGCCTGACGCCGCTGTTGACACAGAAGGGGTCCAAGACCGCGACGTCGCCGGCGGCCGGGACCGCGCACCATCCGCGGGATGACCGAGCAGGTGGACGAGGCGCAACGTGAGCCCCGTCTAGCTCTGGTAACCGTCGATCACGTCGAAGCCGGGCCCTAGCTCGGCGCGTAGCCGAGTGACTAAGGCTCTGCCCGTAACGACCCAAGCGTCCAACTCTGTGTCGGTGCCGCGGACAGGGTTCGGCGGGTCCATCAGCTCGTCGTGACGACGTGCCCATGCCCGTACGTCGTCCTTGAGGTCTTCGGACAGGGGCAACCGGTCGAGTCTGACCATGCCCTTCTGGCCTTCTGCGCTTTGTCGCCACAGTGGGTCAGCGCCGAAGTCGGCCTTGAAGGTCAAGGTCACCGGTTGCTGCGCTTCCTCTGCCATCACTGCACGGTAGCCAACAAGATCCGGTCACCAAGAGGTGCCGAAACCTGACGCCGTCGGCGGCAAGACCGCGACATCGTGCGCAGCGCGCGAAGGTGGGCCCATGGACGGCACATGGGACGCAGAGGTGGATGCGGCGAACATCGACCTACGAGGTGAGTGCACCGACCTGGCGCTTGAGCAGGTCATCGTGGACACCGGGTCGAAAGAGTACGAGGTGATTCTCGACTTCCGCGCTGCTGGTCGTCTGCTGGGCGTTGAGGTGCTGGGCGCCACGACTGCTCTAGACCCTGCTCTGCTGCGGACGCCGCGCCGCATCGACAGACCAGCAGAAGCGCCCTGAGCGCGGGATGACCGAGCGAACCGGCGCGATCCTCGCCGTTAGACGTCAGAACTGATCTTGATCCGAGGTGCCACCACCAGCATCAAGCCCAGCAGTCCGCAGCCAATGGCGCCGGCGGCGAGAGCATCGCGGTGCCAGGTGGCGGCGGTGGTGGTGACGAAGCGGCCGTCGCGCAGGAACCAGTCGCAGCGCACTCCCATGGGCCACCACTCCCAGTGCTGACGGACGTCGACGCCGCGTTCGAGCACGCGCTGCTGCAGGGGGACGCGTGGACTGATGCCCTGGTAGACGCAGAAGTCGCTTTCGATGCCGAACAGGTCGGCCTGGAAGAACAGCACGGGCAGCGCCAGGGGGGCGGTGAGGACCATGAACCCGCCGATGAGACGACGGATCAGGGTCGAGCCGTTGAACACGTGCGGCTCCTGAACGGGGTGGGGTGTGAAGGACCAGGCTGCGGGATGCCTTCAGCATCGGGTTCTGCGGCGCTCAACTCGATCCGTTGATCAACTTCTCTGCAAGATCATCACGTGCAGGGAGTCGAGTGCCTGGGTGACGTTGCGCAGAGCGATGGGACCGCGCGACTGACGGCCTCCTGACCAGCGGGATGACCGTGCGTCTAGCTCAGGCCGTCAGTCGCTCTGGACCGATAGGGGGTCTGAGGGAACCCTGGAGGAGGGTGAGCCATCTCAGGGGTGAGGTCACGATCGGAGGAGGGACCAGTCATGCACGCGAAAGCAGCGCGTTCGCGATGGGCGATTGCTGTGATGAGCGTCCTGCTGGTCCCCACCGCAACAGGCTGTTCAGGGAGCCCTGCGCAGTCTGAGCCAGCGGCTTCGTCAGCGTGCTCCAAGGCGGTGGTGGGACAGGTCAGTGCCCGCGTCACGGTGACGGCTGACGATGGGGCGCCTGCATGGGCTCCGACGGTGTTGCTGGACTACTCCCAAGGCTCACCCGATGGTGCCGCTGGTGGTCCGCTGACGGAGGTCACCTCTTGCGTCGTCTCGGAGATGAGCCTGCTGCAGGGTGACGGCGGGGACCTGAACGGGAGTTTCGCGTTGGAGTCTCGGATGGATCGTCAGGGTATCGACGCTGCTGAGGGGCAGGGTCGGGTGTTGGTCACCGATCAAGCGGTCTATGCGGTGGACACCCAAGGTGGAGGGGATTTCGGCAGCTTCACCGGGTGGTACGTCGACTTCGCCCAGGCTGGGGTTGGCTTGTACCGGTGGACGGCCCCGGCGCACTGGAATGGCTCGGCGGGCACATCGGTGGCTGGGACGGTCCAGGTCGATCTCACCGTCAGCACGGGTGCCTCGCCGAGCGAGGCGCCTGCGGCGTCCTGAGCAGCTTTGCGATCACGCGCAGTTCGGCAGATGAGTGAAGTCGCCGGCCGGCCGCGGCAGCGCGCACCGCGGGATGACCGTGACGTGCGGCCACGTCCACGCAGGTTTCTTCTCGGCTGGGGAACGGAGTGACCGCTGCCGGCGTCCTACGCCGCATGCGAGCACGTCAGCTCTTCGCGGCCGCCGGGGTGCTGGCCTTCGTCTGCGCAGCGCTGGGCATGCTGCCGGCGACACCGGCCGCGGCCAGCTGCGTGGGCCCGCAGCTGGCGATCGGCTCTGACCCGCAGGCGGCTCTGCCGACAAGTGAGGAGAGCCCCGCACCGGTTGCGGTAGCTAAGGGTGAGCGTCTGCAGGTCGCCGGGCAGTGGTTCCACGACGGCTGCAACGACACCCACGCGGCCGGTGCAGGGTGCGCTGGGCCGCAGGAAAGCCCCGAGAGCCCGATGCAGGACGTGGACCTGGTCCTGGAGCAGGGCGGTAGGTCGTGGACGTTGGGCGAGGCTGATGCGGCTGGTCGCGATGAGAGCTACGCCATCGGGTGGCAGGTCGACCTGCCCGCAGAGGTCGCGGCGGGTCCGGCGGTGTTGAGTGCTGCTGGTGTCGAGGTGGCACTCGAGATCGGCGGCTGACTTCGCGGTGGCGGTGACGGGTTGCACCGGATCGCCGGGATGACCGTGAAGTGCTGGTGATCAGCCGGGTTGAAAGTCCCGATGCTGGCTCATCGGGCGAGTCAGTTCGACATGCTGCCCTGATGGTTCTGTGGGAGATCGCGACCGCCCTGGTGCCGATCGCCGTTGCCCTGGCTGCGGTAGCGATCTCGGTGCTGCTGATGGTGAGGCAGCGGCGCCACTCCCTGCTGGCGCTGTTCCCGTGGGCCGTCGTCGTGGTGGCTGCGGGGTGGTGGTTGGTGAAGAACATCGAGTTGGCCGATGCCACTGATGGGGGTAGCGGGCTCTGGGGCGCTTGGCCCTGGCTGATCGTCGCTGTCGTGGTCTCAGCTGGGGCGATGTTGGTCGTTCATCTCCCCGCGGCCGGCGACTCCCGTTGAGGTCGTTCAGCAGCGCGGTATGACCGCAAAGCTCGATAGCTGGTCAGTGACGTTGCTTCAGCGTCGATCAGGAGGGCAGTGCCAAGCTGGTGGAGCCTGCTTCGATGGTGGTGTTCAGGTGGGGATGTCCGTCTCGTTGGTGACCTCCACCTGGGCTCGACCTGGTTCGGTGCCCAGCTCGACGGCGTCGAGGCACTCCTGCACCGCTTCGACACCTGGCTCTCCCCGGCTGGCCTCACCGGCACCGAGGCGGATGACGCCCACCTCGATCACGGCGGAGGTCGCGCCCAGATCGCAGCTCTGCAGCGCGGCGTCGACACGTCCGTAGAGCACCCGCATCTGCAGCTCGGAGAACGGGGTGGTCTCCACCTCGACCCGTCCAGCGAGCACCCCCGCCGGTGCGCTGGCGAGGGGGTCGGGACCGGCGGCTTTGGTGAGGGCGGCGACGACGTGGAACTGCGGTTCGTAGGCGATGCGCAGTTGCGCGTAGGCGTCGGGGTAGGCGCAGCGCAACCACGCGTCCAGGACCGAGGCCTGCTGCTCGTCCTGGGCGCGTTGCGTGTCCTGCTCCAAGGTGAGTCCTTCGGAGAGTCGCTGACCTTCATCGACGCTGATGGGGGCGGGGACGTCGGTGACCGCTGGGCACTGGCCCGCCACCTCCGCACGGGCTGAGGCGCTGGCCTGCGCCGCAGCCGTCGTGGCGCTCGATGGTGAGGCCGGGGTGGTGTCGTTGCGGAGTGCGCCGGCGTCCTGGGAAGCGCAGGCGGTGCTGAGGAGGGCGACGGCGGTGAGCGTGGCGGCGTTCAGGGCATGTCTGGTGAAGCGTGCCCCGGGCGTGGGTCCTGCTGGGTTGAGCATGGACGGCGCTCCTCGTCAGCGTGGTCGGTAACCGGCGGTCGGTGACTGGTTCTGCTGGGACGTCGGCGGGGCAGTGGCTGCGTTTCTGGATGCGTTGGCCGGGCGGTGTAGAGACGTTCCATGGTGTCTTGGACGACGTCGTCGCTGTGGTTTCAGTTCTGGCAGCAGGCGTAGGCCCGGGGTCCGTGACCTGAGGCAGGGCTGATGCGGCGAGATCGTCGAAGGCCACTTCAGTGGGCTGTTGGTGCGCGGTCCCTCCCTTCTTCACCAGCTGATACGCCGTAGCTGCCCATGAGGTTGCACGGCGCACGGGGTGCTCGAAGGGTCGCTTGGTCATCGGCATGTGAGGTCGTCGCCGGCGGTCCGAGACCGCGCTTACCGCGGGATGACCGTGTGGTCCTGCGGATGCTCCACCCGCCCTTTTGGCTGCCTGCGGAGGAGGACGATCCGGGAGAGGCTGTCTGCATGTCCAAGGGGGAGCCACCTGATGCCACTGTTCACCGCGCGGCCTGGCCCGGCGTGCTTCTGGCTGCTGAGGTGCTCCTTCTCGCCCTAGGCATCTGGGGGCTGGCTGAAGGCAGCATCTGGCAGACGGTAACCGGATGGGCAGGAGCGTTCGTGGCCGCCGCTGTCGTCGTCGTCATCACTGTCAGACGGCGTGAGCAGAACGGGCGTGAGGTGAGGGTTCACCTTCGACTGTTGTGCTCCTTGCGGCCCTATCTCATCGGCCTCTGCGCAGTCTGGGGAGCCCTGATGGTCCTCGCCGCGGTGAGGAGCTCGCCGTGGTGGCTGGCCGGCTTGGTGCTGCCGGTAGCTCTCCTGCTGGTCACTCAGGCCCAGGTCAAGAAGCTCAGCCGTTTGAGTCGGTCGACAGAAGCGGCGGTGGACTGAGCTCCCTGACGCCCTGGTGCAAGGTCTGATGGCGGTCAGCGGTCACGCGCTCGTCGGTATGACCGCGATGTCGCCAGCGGCCGGAACCGCGCACCGTCCGCGAGATGACCGTGACGTCGCGCGCGCTGCGTGGGGGGACGTGCCCGAGCTGCCCACCGCGTGAGACCCCGCTCATCACGCCTCCTCACACGTTCCCACGTCGGGCACAGCATGGGCCTGGGGACAGCTGAGGTGCGTCCACCCCTTCTTCCCGTAGCCGTCGCGGCTGTCGATGAAGACCTCCATGCCGCTGCGCTCAGGCACCACGCGGTAGTACGTGAAGATCGGGTCGCCCTCGACGGTGTAGTCGGTCACCTTCAGCTCCGCGCCGGTGCCGCTGGTCTCCGCCGCCGCAAGGCAGGCAGTGCCGTCCCCGGGGACTTCTCCCGTCATGTCGCGGTTGACTTCGCCGCAGGAGGCCAGGTCCTCACGGGTGAGGAAGGACCAGGGTGGCATCTTGAGGACGGCCACGACTGCGGCCACGGCGAGCACGACGAGGATCAGTACCCATCGAGGTGCTGGTTGAGGCGATGGTTCCATCAGAGAACCTCGACCTGCGCGGCGGTGGCTGCCATGGCGGTGTGACGTCTCTTGACTGAGTGCGGTTCCTGGAGCGCGCGCAGATCGCCATGAGCGCGAGGTTGTCGACAATTCGGTAGCCGGTACACATACCACTGGGTTCGCGGAGCAGGAGCTCCAACGCCCACAGGACGACGTACGGATGAGGCCTCCACCGCTCAGCGGTAGAGGCCTCATCCTTACGCACTACGCACGTTGCCGGGTCACCCGACGAGCGCACCCACCCGCGACTTAGTTGTCTTCACAGCTGTGTCGGTCACATCCACAGCCGCAGGCGACGGCGTGACCACGACGTCCTCGACGCCCGAGCCGCTGGCGTCGACCGCCGCGCCGTCGTCGACACCATCACCCGCGCCGGACTCGTCCACACTCTTGCTCGCCGCACTGCGCACCCGCCGCAACTCAGCAACGGTCATCCCCAGCCGGTCCGCGACCTGGGGGGCAGGGGTGCCGGTGGCGAGCATCCGCTCCGCCACCTCGGCAGCCTTCGTCCGAGTCTCTGCGACGTCACGATCTGCCTGCTGCCGGATCGAGGCGATGCGCGCCTCCGCCGCCTCCACGATGTCGCCGGCCTCACCGTCGGCAACGAAGAACTCCTCGGCCAACTCCACCAGCTCGCGCTCACGCGCGGCGTAGGCGGCGGCACGTTCACGGGCCTGCTCACGGGCGGCGATCTGACGGCTGGACGTTCGCGCGGCCACAGCTACTCCTCGTCATCGGTGCTGCTGGATCTTGCGGCCAGCCTACCGGCTGCCGCCTCCTCAGCACCGCTCGCGACGCCGCGGGGCGAACCCCCACGCCACTCCCCCACGACCCCTCGGGCGACCTAACGCCTACCGCAGCGAGACCACTCCATCGCCACGTAACCGGCCCTCACACTAGACCGCTCCGACGTCACTCCGCGTCTTCCTACGTCATCGCGCTGCAGCACCGCGGCCCCTCGCACCCACGTGGACGGCAGGAGCTAACCCCAGGCTCCTCCCGCCCACCCGAGGCACGACGGGACCCACACCGCCCACCTGCACCCCGCCGGCAGCGCACCTGACCGCATCACCGCACCGACCGTTGCCGCCGACCGGGCACAGCTTCTTAGCCGCGTCCGAACCTCCCCCACCAAGACCCGCGAACGACACGAACGCGTACCTCTCGCCGGCGTCTCGACCCGACGCCGTGCTCTGCCTGTCCTCGGCACCTGAGCTTGCTCACCACCTCGAGCTCGTCGCCAGCGCTCCTCACCACAAGGCCGCGAGCTACGCCCAGGACCTCACCCAGGCCGCCAAGCGGAGCTCCCTCCGGTCGCACCATCACAACAGGCTGTCTGCGCAACAGCACGCAGACAGCCGCACCGGCTGACCACCGTCGCTAACGCTCCCCTGGACAGCCGCGTCTCCTTCGTCGACGGACCCTCATCAGGTCACACCTCTTGCATTATGAATCTGTCAGCTAGAGTCACCCCTGTGATGACCGTCGCCAAGCTCTCCGCGGGCGACGGGTACACCTACTACATCTCCGAGACCGTCAGCGCCGATGTGCGCCGCGAAGCGGGCCAGGAGCTGGGCGACTACTACCTCGCCCAGGGCAACCCACCCGGGGTCTGGACCGGCTCGGGCATCGGCGCGCTGGGCATGGACGGTGAGGTCACCGAAGCGCAGATGAAGGCCCTCTACGGTGAGGGACTGCACCCCGACGCCGACAGGATCATCGCCGAGAAAATCGCCGAGGGAGTCTCCCCCCAGGCTGCTCGTCGAGCCGCGCAACTGGGGCGGCGCTACATGCAGTTCAAGATGCCCGAGGGCCCCTCACTGGCCGAGCAGACCACCGCCGAGGTCGAGCGGTTCGAGCGCGAGAACCACCGCTCCCCCGACCCCGAAGAGCACCGCCTCATCCGCACTCGTGTGGCCGCGATCGCCTTCCGCCGCGACTACGGACGCGACGCGGGGACAAAGGAGGAGCTGGCTCGCTTCATCAGCAGCAAGTCCAAGCCCGCGCGCCAGGCCGTCGCCGGCTACGACCTGCAGTTCGCCCCCGCCAAGTCCGTCTCCACCCTGTGGGCCCTGGGCGATGAGGACACCCGCCGGGCCGTCGAAGCCGCCCACGAGGCCGCCATCGACCGCACCCTGGGGTGGATCGAACGCGAGGCCACCGCCACCCGCACCGGGTACAACGGCGTTGCCCAGGTCGACACCCTGGGTGGTCTGGTTGCTACCCGCTTTCGCCACCACGACTCCCGCGCTGGGGACCCCCAGCTGCACGATCACGTCGTCATCGCCAACAAGGTCCGCAGCCGTGACGGGGAGGGTGAGAAGTGGCGCACCATCGACGGCCGCCTGCTCTACCGACTCTCCGTCGCAGCCTCCGAGCACTACAACTCCGCTGTGCTGGAAGAAGTCAGCACCCGCCTCGGCCTCACCGTCGAAGACCGCGAAGTCACCCCCGGCAAGCGTCCCGTCGCTGAGATCGCCGGTGTCGACGACCGCCTCACCACCCTGTGGTCCTCCCGGTCCCTCGACGTCAAGGACCGCACCCGCCAGCTCGTCGAAGAACATCGCCAGGCTCACGGCAAGGAGCCTGACGAGCGCACCCTCATCCACCTCGCTCAGCAGGCCACCCTGGAGACCCGCCCCACCAAAGCCACTGCACGATCCCTACCCCAGCTGCGCGCGACCTGGCGCGAGGCCGCCGCCGAAATCGTGGGCGCCGACGCCGTCGCGGACGTCCTCGCCAGCGCCCAGCGCGCGGCCCAGCGCAGCCGCGACAGCACCCTCACCACGGGCGGTCCCGACACCCTCGACCTGACCTCAGGTGTCAGTGCTGGGGTTGACGGTGGTGTGGACATCGACCAGGTCGCAGCAGAGATCACCACCACCGTCGCTGAGCACCGCTCGGTGTGGGGACGACACCACCTCGAGGCCGAAGCCCGGCGCTGGAGCACCCGTTACGCCCGCGGCCGCCACGTGCCCGAGGAGCTCGTGCGCGCCATCACCGACCGCGCCGCCGGCGTGGAGTCGGTGGCCATCACCGGCACCGAACCGCACGCCGACTTCGCCCCCCTCACCCGGGCCAGTGACGGGCGCTCCATCTACACCCAGCGCGCCTCGGACTTGTTCACCTCCAGCGCCGTCCTGGCCGCCGAGGACCGGGTGCTCTCCGCCGCGCGGACCGAGGTCATCCCCGCCGTCTCCCCCGAAACCTTCGACACCGTCCTGCAGGCCTCCACCGCCCGACTGGACGCTGGGCAGCTTGCTCTGGCCCGCGAGTTCGCGACCTCCTCGCGCCTGGTCGTCGCCGGTATCGGACCCGCCGGAACCGGCAAGACCACCTCGCTGTCCCTGCTCACCGAAGCGGTGCAGGCGCAGGGTGGACGGGTCATCGGCCTGGCCCCTTCCGCGCGAGCCGCACAGGTGATGAGCAGCGAGCTCGGCACCCCCGCGCACACCCTGCACTCCTGGCTGGGCCAGCGTGCCCGCGCCATCGCCCGAGCCGCAGAGACCGGCACCGCCGTCGTCCTGAGCGAGGACCTGCAGCTACGCGCCGGGGACGTCATCGTCGTCGACGAAGCCGGGATGGCCGGCAGCCTGCGCCTGGCCGACGTCGTCGCCCAAGCCGACGCCGCCGGAGCCCACGTCCGCCTCATCGGTGACCCCGCCCAGCTGGCCGCCGTCGAATCCGGTGGGGTCCTGCGCCTGCTGGCCAGCGAGGTCGGGGCGGTAGAGCTGGAGACCGTCTGGCGCTTCGCTGACCCCGCCGAGGCCGCCGCCTCCCTGCAGCTGCGCGACGGCTCCTTCCAGCTCACCAGCGCCCGGAACACCGACCCCGCCGCCGCCCCGGGCGCCGCCGCGTTCGGCTGGTACACCGACGCCGGCCGCGTCACCGGCGGAGACAGCGACGTCATGGCCGATGCGGTGTTCGCCGCCTGGCAGCGCGACACCCTCGCCGGCAAGACCTCCCTCATGCTCGCCCCCGACAACACCACCGTCGCGGAGCTGAACACCCGCGCCCAAGCCTTCGCCGTCGCCTCCGGCACCGTCGATCCCGCTGTGCGGGTTCCCCTGCGTGACGGCCTGCACGCCTGCCCCGGCGACGTCGTGGTCACCCGCGCCAACGACCGCACCACCCGCGTCCACGACGGCATGGACTTCGTCAAGAACGGCGACACCTGGACCGTCGAAGCGATCCGCGCCGACGGCGGCCTGGACCTCCTGCACCGCACCCACCGCGGCCGGGTCACCCTCTCCGCCGACTACGTCGCACGGTCGGTGGAGCTCGGCTACGCCGCCACCGTGCACCGCGCCCAGGGCGCCACCGTCGACACCGCCCACGCCCTGGTCAACGAGACCACCAGCCGCGAAGCCGCCTACGTCGCCCTCACCCGCGGCCGGGACCGCAACCAGCTCTTCGTCACCACCGAACCCGGCAAGTCGATGCACGACGTGCTCGACGCTATCGCCGCCCGCACCACCCAGTCCGTCTCCGCGCATGAAGCGATCCGCGCCGAGCAGGACCGGACCATCGACCTCGAGCACCTCGTCGACGTCCACGCCGACGTCGCCGAACGCGCCGACGCCCAGCGCCTGCAGCACGTCGTGCGCGAGGTCCTCGGCGCAGGCGCCGAACGCTTCCTCGCCGCCGACGGCTGGCCCGGCATGGCCCGCTCCCTGCGCGACGGCGAACGCGCCGGAGTGGACCTACCCACCCTGCTGCGCGCCGCGGACACCATGCGCGAGTGGACCGACGCCGACGACGACGCCGCAGTGATGTCTTGGCGCCTGGACCGGGTGCTGGAGGAAATCACCACCGCCCGCGAGGACGCCGGCATCGACCCCGACGCACTGCTCGCCGACCCCACCGCAGCCTTGGCCGAAGCCGCAGCGGCCCGCCCCCTCGGCACGCTGACCGCGCAGCAGCTGCACCGCCTTGAAGCCACCGCGACCGCCGATCTGCGCCAGGCCCGTGCCGAACAGATCCGCGACGCCCGCCGGGTCGGCACCGCCACCGCCACCGCCACCCCGGCACCGATCACCGTGGACGACGTCGAGCACCCCGCCTGGATCGAGCGAGCCCACGGCGGCCTGGACTCCGCCCAGCTGCACGAGGCCATCGCCACCGCGCGGACCACCGCCCGCCGAGCCACCCACGCAGCCGATAGCGAGCAGGCCCGTGCGGCCTACGAAGAACTGCGCCGGTTGCAGGACGAGCGCGCCCTGCGCAAGGCCATGACCCCGGCCGAGCACTCCACCGAGAGCATCCAGCGCGCCGCCGTGGCGACTGCCGAAGCGGCGGGCAGTCCCTCCCCCGAGTCCTCCACGGCCGCCGACGCCGCGGACACCTCGACGCCGACTCAGACGCCGACCCGGGCGCGTCTGGGAACCACCGCCGAGCGGGTCGCCCGCGTCGAGATCCTGCACGACCGCATCGCCGGCGAGCTTCGTCTGCGCGACCGCCTGGCCCCCGCCACGCCCCCGCCCCCGGCACCCGACGCCCTGCCGGAATGGCTCGCCCCCTCCCGGGCCGTCACCGACCCCCACACCCCCGCTGCCTGGCGCGAGCACCTGCTGGAACGCCGCACCTTCCTCATCACCCGCCTGCACCAGGTCGGGGAAGAAGTCGCCACCGAGCAGCCGCAGTGGGCCTCCGACCTCGGTCCCCTCCCCGACGTCGACGACCCCCAGCGTGAACGCTGGACCTCCCTCGCCGGCCAGGTTGAGCTGTGGCGCCGCCAGCACCGCATCCCCACCACCCCGACCGTCCTGCCTCTGCCCGATGGTGAGCAGCCCGAGCAGGGTGGGCAGGTCGAGCAGCAGGCACGGATCCGCCAGCAGGCACTACCGCCGGAAGACGGCCCTCGACGCCCTGACAGCACGCCCTCGCGTCGCGAACTGGTCGCGGAGCAGCTGCGGCCACAGGTCACCTCCCTGCGCCGTCAGCTCACCCCCGTCACCGTCGCGGCTCCCGCACCTGAGCCGTCGGCCACCACCTCGGCAGCCCCGGTGGCCGTCGAGGTGACGTCGAACTGGCGTGACCTGTTTGCCTCTTCGCCGACCCTCTCCCCCGCCCCATCGCCCACGTCAGCCACCACCACCAGCACCGCCATCGAGGACGAAGACACCCCTACCCCGGAGGTCACGATGAGCCGCTACACCTTCACCACCGACACCGAGCAGTGGAGCGTCGGCTACGACACCACGCTGGAGACCCACTACGCCCAGGTGGAACCGCTCCGCGACCGCGCCGTAACGGACGCCGCACTCGACCCTGAGCTCGACGACGATCTCGACGCTGAGTTCGAGGACGAGTTCCCCGTTCCCACGCTCGAAGAAGCCCGCGAACGTGAACAGGCCGCCTACCGTCGTTACCTCAGCGAGGACCGCGAAGACCCCTCGGACTACCTCGAAGCCCGGTCCTACCGCGAAGCCCTGGAGGAGGAGGCCGCCGACCCCGCCGTAGCCGGGATCGACAGCCCAGACGTTGCCGACGTCACCCCGGACGGCGCAGACGGCACGGACATCGACGACGACGAGCTGCAGGACGTCGTGGGGCAGACCCCCGCCGAAGCCCCCACGCCCGCCGACCTGGAACGGTTGCTCGCCTCGCGGGTGCAGCTGCCGCAGGCCGTCATGGAACAGCTGATCGCCGATGCGCCCCCGGCGCCCAACGTCGAGCGCGTCGAGCAGCGCCTGGAGGCAGCCGAGCACCTCGTCACGGGTGCGCAGGAGAACGCAGAGGACCTCCAAGCACGCTGGGAGGCGCTGAAGGCCAACAGCGTCAGCAACCGCCTGGCACACCTCACCGGGGGACGTACCCCCGCCCGCACCGGAGGGTCCTCGCCTGCCGACGTGAAGTCGTCGACTCCGATCACCCCCGACAACGTGCACGCCGCCGAACGCGCCCAGGCCGAGGAACACGAACACCACCAGCAGCCCGGCCAGGGACCGGCGCGAGGTCCGCGCCGATGAGCACGCCGATCACCACTGGTGTGCGCTCGTGAGCGAGCACGTCCCGCCGCGGTTGAGCCCTGAACGTCGCAAGATCATCCTGGAGATGGCACAGCACTGGGGCATCCAGCTCCCCCCTCACGACACCGAACAGCTCGATCTGATCGGCGAGATGGGCAAGCTCGACTACAAGTACAAGCCGGGCCGGCTCGCGGAGCTGCACGCCGCCGGACGACTCGCCCCCGCGACCTTGAACTACCCGGTGCCGAGCACCTGGCGGTACCGCATCGACGGTGACCCCGTTCCGGTTCAGACCTGGCGTGAGCTGTTCCAGGCCGTCGACTACACCCACGACTTCTCGCTGGCCCGCAGGCCCCGTTGGCCGGTCCGGCTCTACCGGGGTGCCACCGAGGCGAACCGCGACGGCCTGGCCTGGACGTGGAGGATCGACCAAGCCACCTACTTCGCCAGCTCCCGCCAGGCCCCCGGCACGCACGCCTCCGTGTGGACCGTGTTGGCCCCACCCGAACGCCTTCTGGCCTACCTGGACGACGAAGGGGAGTTCGTCACCGACGTGCGCGGCCTAGAGGTCCAGCCCTATGACCCGCAGACCCCGTCACCGTGGTGGACACGCCACTGGCCGCATCGCCAGGGAGCTCGTCCGCTCACCCGCGCAAGGGTTCGTCGCTAAGCGATGCGCGTGGCCTGCGGGGGTCCGGCAGCGGTCACATGCTCAGTCGAGCATCTCCCCTGTGTCGGGATCGAACGGTGGGTCGAACTCAGGGTCGAACGGTGGCTCGGAGTCCAGATCGTCAACCTGCTCGACGTCGACCGGCTGCGCTGAGCCTCGCTGCGCTGCGACTCCCCTCGCGGCGGCCCGCTTCGCCGAGGCTGGGGTGTGCGGCGCGCGGACACGCGCACGGAGGTCGATGGCGACCTGCAGGAGTTCGGGATTCGTGACCGCACCCTTGCTTCCCCCGGCGGAACCTTTGCCCGAGGCCTGGTGACCCTGGCGGCAGTCCCCGATCCGGTACAGCGCCATCACACGTGTGAGCAGCGGGTGCAGCCAGCGGTCGTGGAAGTAGATCAACGCCGACGTGTCGGCCTGCGGGCCGCGGGTCTTCGCGCCGTCGATGTCCTTCTCCACCGGCCTGGCCTCATCCGCAGCCTGGCGCCACGCGGCGTGCAGGGCGGCCAGTTCCTCAACCACGCCCGGGTGAGCCGGCCAGCAGGCAGGCACCCCGGAGTTGGCGCGCAGGTCGTAGGTGGTGTGGAGCCAGTCCACCCAGGTGGCCAGTTTCCGCCACTCCTCGGCGGTAGCGCAGTCGACCCACGCCTGCGGCGGCGGAGTCTTCTGCGACTTCTCCGCGTCGTCCTCAGGTTCGGGTTTAGAACCTTCCCCGTCAGCGGTGGCGGTTTCCTGCCCGGCGGCGCCCGCGGGTTGGGATCCGCCCAACTGCTCGACTCGTTCAGCCAGCTGGAGCAGACCCTCGCCCAGGGCATCGTTGTCCTGCCCCAGCCCTCGCGCAGCGGCTTTGAGGAGTGCGTCCAGCTGTTCGACCTGTTCCCGCAGTTCCTCGACCTGAGCAGCCAGGTCCTGCCCGCTCACGGGAGAGTCTTCCGCGCGCTACCCGCGGGGTCGATGGACAGCAGAACCTCCGCTGTCGCCGCGGCGATACGACGGGCCTCGGTCGCCTGGCGTTCGCGCTCCAGGCGCGCACCGTCGGGCCGCTCGAACCACGGACGCATCGTGATGATGACTGGCTCGGCCGCCCCGTAGATGAGCAGTCCTTGACGATCCTTCATCATCCGTGCCTCTTCCGGGCGCAAGGCCCGGCGGTCACTGAGCTGGGAACTGCCGCTGGTCTCGCGCCCGGTGATCGGGTCGTAGGTGCTGGCCCATTCCGCGACCCGCACGTCCCCGACGAGAGTGGAGTAGCGCTCTAGGGTTTCGGGGTCCTTGTGTCCGGGGAGCAGGATCTCCGCGGCCATGTTGCCCAGCAGGGTGGATGCCCCATCCGCGCTCCAGCGGATGCGGGCCTGAGTGAATGACTGCAACGCAGCCATCAACTGCATCCCGTACCCGCGGGTGTCGGTGGCCATCGAGGGAAACTTCGGAACCGGCGCCACGTTGGCGATCTCGTCCCCCACCAGGCGGATTGGGGGGTCGATGCGCGAACCGGGTCGACGGACCGCTTCCCGCTTCACGGTGTCCACGATGTCCTGCAGCAGCATCGAGCACAACGGAGCCACGTTGGAGGAGGCGCTGTCGTCGGCGATGAGGAACAGCGTGTCGGTGGAGTTCACGAACGCGGTGGAGTCGAACTCCGCAACCCCCTCGGCCGGAGTCACCCAGCGGGCGACGTCGCGGGTGGCGAGGACGTCGATTGACTGCTGCAGGGTCATCCGGGTGGAGGACACCGTCTCCTCCGCACCGGTGGCGAGCGAGGCGAGCATCCCCGGCCACGCTGGCTCGGCCTGCGGGGAGGTCGACTCGCGGATGATCTCCTGCGGAACCTCAGCGCCGTTGGTGAGGTTGACCGCCCACTCGATGACGTCACTCATCGGGCGCCCGTCCAGGTCGGCCGCGTGCAGGAGGTAGCGCAGCACCGCAGCGGAGTTGGCGCGGAAGAACCCAGAATTGGTGGTGGATCCGTCGTCGGCGCCCAGGCCGGTGGCGAAGGCCAGGGCCCGACTGGTGGCAACCCGCGCATCAGCGCATCCGGCGACGGGGTTCCAGACCATGGGTTCGGGCCACCCGGTGCGCCCGAGCGGGTCGAAGACCCACACCCGACCCATGCGGGCGCGTTTGGTGGCGACGACGTCGAGGATGTCGGTGCGGGTGGAGGTGACGATGAGCGCCCCGGGCGCATCCAACGCCGCGGGGATCATCAGGTCCCGTGACTTGCCGGCGCCGGTGGGAGCCACGACCGCGACGAAGTCCTCCAGGCCCAGGATGACCTCCTGGCCCTGAACGTCGCCCAGGCGGAAGCCGATCTGCGTAACGTCAACGCTGGCTCGTTCCTGATCGCTTAGACCGGGCCGGGCCTGTTTGGCGCGTTCGCGAGCTCGTGCCTCGCCCATGTTGCCTCGCACCACAGCTGAGTTGGCGAAACCCTTCAGTTGCAGCTTTTTGGCCCTGCGCCCCGCCAGTCGGCTCAGCACCAGGAGGTAGGCCGCGAAGCAGAGTGCGTTGCCGCCCAACCACACCACGAGCACCAGGACCAGGCTCGGTGGAGTACCGGGCAGGGCCGCGATGGGGTGCAGGTGGAACAACGCGTTGAGCGTCGCCTGAACGTCACCGAAACCCACACCGGAGGCAGTGAGGGCGATGGCGGGGTGCCAGGTGGCCAGCATCCAGACGATGAACGCCCCGATGGCCAGGTTCGCCTTCTCGGTGCGGGTGAAGACGCCCGGCTTGGCGTCGGTGCGTCCCTGCAGTGGAGTGCTCCCGCCCGTCATCACAGCCCACGACCCTTCCCGGATGTGACCATGGCGTCGTCGGTGTTGGTGAGCTGACGTTCCAGGGCGGAACGGACGTGCTGCACGTGGATCTCGGGCCGGTTGCCGATCTTCAGCAGGTGGTGCCCGGTCTCGAGGTTGGCCAGGGTGTAGGCCGCGCCGGCGTCCAGGGAGAACGTGGTCAGGCAGGCCGCGATGTCGTCTTCGCGGTCCTGGCGGTACAGGTGCACCGTCTGTGCCTCTTTGATCATGGCGATGGCGTCGTCGTCGGTGGGCACGTCGGCCAGGTGGTGGATGGCGGCGATGTTGGACAGGCCCAGACCGCGGGCGAGTTTGGAGTTCTGCCGGAAGACTCGCCCGCCGGGGCCTCCGACCAGGTGCCAGCCTTCCTCGGCGACGTAGTTGGTGAGCAGGCCGCGGCGGTTGCGCAGCGTCCCCATCAGCCAGGCGTTCGAGACCGCGGTGACCATGCTGACCGCTGGTCCGTCCTCGGGGAGCTGGGAGATGTCGAAGACCGTGAGGCGGTCCGACAGGCTCACCCCCGGGGAGGTCGGGCCGTTGAACAGCCCTGCCAGCTGCGAAGACAGCAGCCGCTGCAGCAGCGCCCGCACACCCATCCCGGCCTCGTGCATCTTCTCCTTCATCTGCACGGAGTAGTCGACGAAGTCCGGGTGGTCGACTCGGCCCAGCTGCGGCAGGAGGTCCTCCAGGTAGGGAGCCCGGCCTTCCAGCTCGGCGTGACGGAGCGCCGCAAGATGCGCCGCCTCCAGCGCCGGAAGTTCCTTCCGGGGATCCAGCGGCTGGTTGTTGTTGGCCAGCTCGGCGATCGCGGCCAGCAGACGCGCTTGGCCGTCGACGCCGGCCCCAGCCAAGACCATCGGGTCGAGGATGTTCAGCCGGACACCGCCCTCCCCGACGACGAATCGCAGGGGTTCAGTGCCGAAGGTGCGGCCGGTCTCGGCGTACTCCCCTTCCCCGCCGCGGTCCTTCTTGTCCATGACCACCACACGTCGCTGCTTCATGATCAGCGGTCGCAGAACGTAGACGGTCTTGAGCAGGGAGGACTTTCCCGCGGAGATCGACCCGAGGGTCACCACGTTGGGGCTGCCGATCTGCCCGTTCTCGTAGGCGGTGAACGGGTCATGGCTGACCAGGGTGTTGGACAGCTTGTCGCGGCCGATGATGATGCCCTCCACCCCGGTGGGGGCGGCGACGATCGCGGTGTTCAGGATCTGGGCCTGGCGGGTCGAGCTCAACGCTGGAGCGGCCAGCGGCGCGTAGCCGCCGCGTCGGGCTCGACTCTGGGAGGTGCGGACCTGGTAGCCGCGCGGAGCTGGGAGGACCTGGACGCCGGGGCCGGAGACGGCGAGTCCTGCCTGAGCGGCAGCCTTACGGTCTGCCTTGTCGCGGCGGCGCAGGGCACGGGCCGACAGCTTCTGCTCGGCCAGGACCTCCTGCGGGCTCAGCTCAGCGCCGATGTCTGTGCTGACGTCTTGGCCGGCGCCCGCGCTGCGGGGCGCCACGAACTCGTCCTGACCGGTGCCCCCCAGGATGGCCAAACCGTCGAGCTGCCCGCTGACCTCACCGGATGCGCCATCACCGTTGCGGCGGCGCTCACGTCCGAAGTTGCGGTGCTCGCGGCGGTTCTCCGCTGCCTCCTTGCGCCGCTGGCGGCGTGAGGGGCGATCCTGCTTGGCCTGCTGCCGAGCCTTCCGCTCGGCCTCCTGCTTACTCTCGGGGTCAGTGCGGCGGGCCATGAGGCGGACCCCGGACTTGGCTGCGGGCTGGGCGGGGGGCTGGGCGGGGGGCTGGGTGGGGACTGAGCCGGGGTAGGCAGGGAGCTCGCGTCGGCGGGCGTTAGCCGCCACGGCCAGGTCGGCAGCACGCCCATCCACCACGACCGTGGAGTCCGCGTCAGGATCCACGGTGAGGGTGTCGGCGAACTGCTCGCGCTCCCCCGGATCCATCTGATCGCGGTAGCGGGCCATCCGACGCCGGTAGGCACCGGAGGCAACCTCGACCTCGGCCGGGGCGTCCAGGTCGATGCCCTGAGGGCGGGCCCGGCCACGGCTGCGGCCGGTGCGGACGGGCTGAGGGCGACCGGCCTCGGCCAGGTCGGACTTCGCGCCACGGGGGCTCATGAGATCGCTTCCTTGCTGCCGGTACCGGCGAGGAGGTCCTGCAGGCGGGCCGCGCCGGAACGCGAGAGAGGGGCCATGCCCCGGGTCAGGGGCCAGGTCGCGGCCTGGGCCGCGGCCTGCTGTCCGTCCAGCCACTGCAGGCGGGAGATTCCCGCGTCACCGGCAGCGGCTGAGACGGTGTCGACTGCGTCGGTGAGGTCTTCGCGGTTGCGGCCGGAGACGGTGATGTGCCCGGCCCAGCCGACTCCGTGGTACCCGGTCCCGACCGCCAGGTCGGCCAGACGGGCGCGGGCGGCGGTGCTGCGGGCGGCGAGTTCGGAGTCGTCGATGCTGCCCTTGCGCCGCTGCGCGGCCAGGTCGGCGAGGTCAGCGGTCAGGTCAGCCAGGGCCGCGCTGCGGGCGATGGCCGCAGGGACGACCTCGACCTGCAGCGACAGGGTCCGCACGATGGGGGTGCCGAGCTGGCTCAGCAGTGGTGCCACCCACAGGGAGGTGCGCGGGCCGGTCTCGAAGGCGTCGATGGGCAGTTCGGCGGTGCGATGCCACCACTGCTGCTCGGTCCCGTCGGGACCGGATGCGGTGACGATGTTCGCGGAGAGGACGTCCTCGCTGGGTTCCCAGGGGGCGTCGACGTCGAGGTCGTCGAGGTCGTCGAGGGGCCAGGAGGGGTTCTGCATGTGCCGCAGCACTGCCGCGAGGTGGCGGGCACTGAGGGTGCTGACTTCCTGCGGGGTGTTGCCGGGCCGCACCCGGCGCAACTGCGCCGAGACGGTGGCGATCTCAGCGTTCATCAACGCCCGCCACCCCTGCTGGGCCGGGCCGCGGCGGGAGGCGGCCTTGACGAAGGCGGGAGTGATGGGCCAGCGGATGACGACGTAGTGGCGCTGCATCAACCCGAAGGAGCGCACCAGCTGGACCACCTCGTCGTAGGAGGCGACCAGATCCATCATGGCCGCGTCGTCCTCGGCGATGGTTGGGTCCAGCTGCTCCCAGACCCAGGCCTCGTGTCGGGCCGAGTCCACCGGCAGCACCCGGGTCAGCGACTGCAGGCGGTTGGGCAGGGTGGCGACGTTGCCGAAGCGGTTCAGGACTCCGCCGAAGGCCTGCATGGCGTTGTCCAGGAACGCATCGGAGGCGATGCCCTGCACCTGACCGTCGACGGAGAAGCACACCGACAGCCAGGCGTCCTCTCCGGCCGGGACGTGCCACGCGATGCCGGGCAGGCCGTCCTCGCGCTGCAGCCAGTGGAAACCGTCGACGCCGTCGGGGGTTTCGCGGTAGCGCCGCTCCGCGCGTTCGAGTTCACGTCGCTCACGGCGAGACAGCTTGCGTCCGTCCTGGTTGTGGTCCCAGGTCAAGGCGCGATGGGCGATGGGGTAGAAGGACACGATGCCGAGTCGCTGACGCTCGCGCCAGCGCCGTGCGTTGGTCAGACGCAGGAACAGCGAGCCGCGGTGGGTGCGCAGGGTGAGGACCCACACCAGCCCAGCCGCGGCCAGGGTGGCGAGCAGGCCGGGGCCCTGGGTGTAGACGGTGAGGAAGGCGCCTAGGACGGCGACGATGACCAGAGCGATGGAGCGGGTCTTGTTGGAGGTGCCGCCGAAGAACCCGCGGCGCCCTGCTTCACCGCCGATGTTGCGTGTCTGCACGGGGTCACACCTTCCGCTGCGGGCGGGGTTCGCCCTGGCCGTCGTCGTCGCCGTAGTTCATCTGGTCCGTGACCACGTCGGTTGCGGTGTCTGCCAGTTCCCCGATGTGCTTGACCGTGTTGCTCGCTGCGCTGAACGCCACTCCCGCCGCCATCAACGGAACACCTGCCACGGCGCCGATGCCGGTGGCCGAAGCCGCCGCGCCGGTCGCTTCCACCGCCGTACCAGCTTCTGCTGCAGCCCCCGCGCTCCCGGCTGCTCCCGCACCGCCGCCAGCGCTGACCCCCGCAGGTGCGACCTTGGGAGCGGCGGTGGCCGTTCCCGCCCCGCTCGTTCCTGTCCCACCCGGTTTAGCACCGAGTGGGCGGCCGCCACCCGGCTTGGCCCCCGAGCCGACCGAGGGTCCCTCGCCGGCCTCGATCCCTGAAACGCTGGATTCCCCTGGGCGTGCCTTGACCCGGTCCGTCAACGACGGACCCGACCCGGGACTACCTCCACTCGCGGCCGAGTTGCCCGCGCCGTTCCCGGCGCTGGGTGCGCTCTCGGGAGGCGACGGGTTCGAGCGCGATGCCTGGGCGGTCTGAGAATCCCTAGCGGCCTGCTGCGCCAGCTGCCCCACCCCCGAAGGCATCGAAGGCGCGGATGGGCGACCGCCAGAATCGGGGCCGTCGCTCGGCAACACCGCGTTGCCGATCTTCATGAAGGTGAACGGTGACAGGGTCACCGCGAACAGGGTGATCGCCGCCAACGCCAGATTGGCCAGCCCTTGAAGGCCGGCGCCCTGAGCGTTGATCGTCAGGCCGTTCACCATGCGGAAGGCGAAACCGAGCAGGAGGAAGATCAGCACGTGGGAGAAGTTCAGCCCCATCCACACTGACACCAGTCGCATCCCGCGGCGGCGCTGGGTGGGGCTGGTCAGCCACACCAGGGACAGCGGGATGAGCACCCCGGTGAGGTAGAGGGTGACGACGATGACCAGCAGCACCAGGAAGGTCAGCAGCAGCGCCAAGATCAGGCACAGGTAGAGAACGATCGCGGTCACGGCACCGAACGCGGTGGAGATCGCGCTGCCGGCGGCGATGGCCCCCACGAGGTTGTTCGTGGTCGCGGCGGCGTTGGAGCTGATTCCCCATTCCACCAGTGACTGGCTCAGCGCCCCGGTGAGGGAGACGAGCAGAGTTCCCAGCATGGGCCCGAACAAGGATCCGAAGAAGAACGCCGGGATATAGAAGCTGAGGGTCGAGCTGACCTCGTCGCCCGAAACTTGCCGCCGGGCCAGCTGCACCAGCTGCACCGCGAGCAGGATGACCATGACGAAGATCGCCATGCCAAAGGAGACCGCGTAGGAACCGGTGAACCATGCCTGACCGAGGTCAGGGTGCGTGATGTCCTGCAAACCACCGAGTACCGACTTCGCCAATCCCGCCGCAGCGAACTGCAACTGCTGGGCGATATAACCCAGCGGATCGGTGCCAAACTCGATCGCCGTCGCGGCCGCCCCCACAGCCTTGTCTGCGCCCAGGAGGCACGCGGGCGAGAACTTGAAGGGAGGGATGTTGCAGAGAGCTTCAGCGGCGCCGGGGATGACGGTCACGGTGGGAATCACGGTTCTAGCAGCCTCCGGTGTAGGGCGAGCTCACGGCCTGCAGGTCGCTCACGTCTCGTTCGGACGTCAGGTTCTGGAGATGCCAGGTTCCGTTCTGCGCGACAAGTGTCACTGCGCCCGAGATCGTGGCAGGGACCAACTCCACACCGTCCTGCGTTCCGGTTGCAGCGGCGATGTAGGAAACCACTGCACGGGTCGGCGAGTAGGACTCGATGTAGAACCGTCCACTGCTGAGGTCGGCGGCGGTAGTCACGTTGGCTGGGGCCTGGGAAGCCACCCAGTCCTGCACGAGAGTCGTCGCGTCCTGAGCCAAGACCTGGGTGGCGGTATCGGCCTTGTAGGCCGGCGCCGGGGAGGCGCTGGTCCAGCGGAGCAGGGTGGCCGTG
This sequence comes from Kineococcus sp. R86509, assembly GCF_042466365.1. NCBI lineage: Bacteria > Bacillati > Actinomycetota > Actinomycetes > Kineosporiales > Kineosporiaceae > Kineococcus > Kineococcus sp. R86509. The sequence continues at coordinate 86,775 of NZ_JAXHCE010000002.1, forward strand.
AACGCGGCAGCACCTTCGGCCGTCAGGGGGGCTTGCTCTTGGGCTGAGACAATGGCCCGGTTGAGCTCGACAGCTCCGCCCAGACAGCCGTCAGCGGTCACCTGCGAGACAGACGGACTCGGACTGGCGGCGGACGGGTCAGTGGTGGCGGGAGCGCTGCTGCTCGACACCTCCGGGGAGGCCTCGACGGCTTCGCGTCCACGCGGGGCCATGATCAGGACGGTCGCGGTAACTGCGACCAGAGCCACGATGACCGCGACGAGGACCGTCACCAGGAGACCGCGGCCACGTCCACCGCGGTCTCGGCGACCCCGACCGGGGGTCGTGTCGCCGAAAGGGTGCTGGTCACGGGAGCTGGGCATGGAGAGGCCTTCCAGGTCAGTCGACGAGTCGTCGGAGTGCCTGGGTACCGTCCTTGATCTGCTGCTCATCAGCAAGCCTCGTCCCTAGGTCAGACGTTGAAGACGGCGAGGATGATGCCGACCAGTGCACCGAGGGCGATCAGTGCGCCTAGGGCGATGCCCGCGTGGGCGGTGTCCTTCTTGGCCCCCTCCAGGGCCCCGGGGTGGGAGCTCTGACGGGCCTGGGCGATGCTCACCAGTCCTCGGGCAAGGTAGAAGATTGCGATGAGAATGCCAACGCCCCACAAGCCCGCGGCGATCTTCTGCCACAGCTGGGTGAACTCGGCGCCGAAGATGGTGAAGCTCGGCACGACGTCACCCAGGGGGTTGGTCACGGCCGCGGGGAATGCTTGGACCAACGAGGTGTGCAAGGGTATGAACTCTTCCTCTGGGTAAGGGGGGCAATCAGTTGGGCAGGTGGATGAAGCCGGACTGCTCCGACACGAGGTCCACGTCCAGGTACGCCGCTCCGAGGAGCTCCACCGCCATCGCAGTCGTTCGAGTCCAGGCGCGAGTCGATTCCTCGCTGAGATCGCCGAGCACGATGCCGCCGCCCTTGCGGATCGCGGGATCGAAGGGGACCTCGACGAAGGGGACGTAGAGCTCCTGCAGGCGGGCTTCAATCTGGGTCTGCAGTCCCTTGGTCTCCGGTCCCCCGTCGTGGCTGAGGACGACCATGACGCGCGAGGCGAGCCCATCATTAGCTGAGACCCGCCCCTCGGCATGGTCGATGACGTGGAGGATGTCCTCTGCCCCGTCGAGGCTGTCTTCGTTCACGGTGCAGGGGATGACGACGATGTCGGCGGTGTGCATCGCCGCCTGGTACGCCTCGTGGTACGGGTTGTTCCCGGTGTCGGTGAGGGTAATGCGGGCGAACTGGTCGAGCAGCTTGCGCAACTGCAGGACGTTCTTGGCCGTGAGTTCCGCCCGCGGACCATCGGCAGCCAACACGTCCGCGTGCGAGCTCTGCGGTGCGAAGAAGTCGCTCAGCTTGCCGGCGGTGTCGATCGTCGGTACATCGCGCAGCAGCTGCGAGAACTCGCTACCCACAGGCCCATCGGAGCGACGCGACAGGGTGCCGGCGGCCTCGGAAGCCTCCCACACCGTGACGTAGCCACCCCGGATGTGGCCCAGTATCCCGCCCATCACCAGCGAGGTGGGCGTCTTGCCGACGCCGCCCTTGCGGTTGCTGACGAGCACGTTGACGGCTCGGGGAAAGCGGGCCTCGCGGATCGTTCTGAGGTCGCGCCGGTAGGTGAGTTCCTCCGGTGTGGGTTGGAGTTTCATCAGCCCTCCGGTCCAACGCCCTACCGATCCGCGCCAGCCCCAGCGAGCCGGTGAGGCGTCGACGGACTTCGTAGTCGCCGAGCGTCGCGGAGATTCGTCGGGGACCCGACGAGGGGTAGGTGCGGATACCGGTGCGGACGCTGCAACGGCAACGGCCGTCACTTCCTGGTCTTCCGGTTCAGGGAACGGCGCTGGGTCCGTCGAGATGGGAGGGGTGGGCTGGTATCGACGCGCTCGAGATGCGCCGCTCAGCGCTGCAGTGGAACGAGTTCGGTCGGTCGTCGCCATGGTGGCTCCCGAGGTCAGTGTCACTTTGTGAACCCCACGGTAGCACTGACAGAGCCTAACAACTAGATTGAACGCTCTGATAGAACTATCGACGACCCCGACCGCAAGCGTGTGGAACCCGTTCCTTCAGTGCCGGGGTGCGCGTAGTGACAGGAGCTGTAGTGCATCCCAACGTGTTGACCCTCAAGCAAGCCGCAGCCCTAGCCTCAATGCCCGCCGCGGTGGCGAGGCGCCATGCGGCCTCCGGCCGAATTCCCGGTGTCCGCATCGGTCGACCCTGGCGCTTTTGGCGGCCGTCTGTACTGCTGGCCGTCACTGGCGTTTCTCTGCCGGACAGTGAGTGTGGCGATGTCGCGGAAGTCGTAGATGCGGCCGCTCTTGGTGCTCTCCTGGGCATACCTGAGCAGACTGTCTGCGCACTCATGCGCCAGGGGAAGATTCCTGGACAGAAGGTCGCCGGACGGTGGCGTGCCCACTGGCCCACCATCCGCCACAGGATCAGTGTCGGGGGGCCACTAGTTCCGACCCACTCACCCCAACCACAACCACGGCTTGCGGAACGCGAGGTCGTGGCGTGACATCGCACAGGCTGACAGCACTGGGCGTGTCGGTGGCCAGCGTGTGTGTTGCTCTTCTTGCCACCGCATGCAGCATCGGTGGTAACTCAGGCACGATGACGTCCCAGCCTGAGAACACGCCCAGCTCACCGTCGTCTTCCTCGACCGCACAGCAGGAAAATGACGATGAACTCCAGACGCTGGGGCCGCTGGGTGAGCTGACCAACGCAGACCTTGCCTCGGCCCACGAGCGAGCTATCGATTTTCTGCGCGCCTTCGCCTCGACTGATCGAGAACCCTCGACATGGTGGGCCGGGATTCAGCCGCTCCTGAGCCCCTCGGCAGCTGAGGACTACAGCTACGTGGACCCCGCTGAAGTTCCGACCTTCCAGGTCCAAGTGGATCAGGTTCAAGATTTCCCCGGTGGCTCGTCCGCCCTTGTGCAGGTACAAGTCGCCACGAGCCTTGGGAACTACGTCGTGTCCCTGACGCGGACGAGCGTCACTGACCCGTGGCTGGTCTCTCGCTGCGACCCTCCCGCCGACGCGCAATGAGCGCCAAGACCGTCATCGGTGCCCTCGTCCTAGCCCCCGTCCTCCTCGTGGGTGGATGCGCCACGGTGCTGCTCGTCGGAGCGGCCGGAGGGCAGAACGCCCAAGCCGCTTGCACGAACGGAACCAGCGTAAGCGTGCAGGTCGACGGACTCCCGGAAGCCGTGGCTGGATACAAGGGCGTGCAGCTGCAGAACGCCGCCGCCATCATGAAGGCCGGTGCGGACCAGGGGCTGGACTCCTACGGTCAGACCGTCGGCGTCATGACGTCGATGGGCGAGGCGGGACTACGAGTCCTGGACAACGGAGATGCCGTCGGCCCGGACTCACGGGGGCTCTTTCAACAGCGCGCCAACGGAGCATGGGGTACCTACGCCGACCGCATGAACCCTTACACCTCGGCCAGCAACTTCTTCAAGGCGCTGCAGCAGGTCGCCGGCTGGCGTGAGCTCTCACCCACACAGGCCGCCCACCGCACCCAACGCAACGCCGATCTCAACTACTACGCAAAATATTGGTCCCCTGCGGTTCAGGTCGTCGCCACTCTGAGCGGCAACCCCGGCCTAGTCGAGCAACTCGGTCAGAACACCGGCGACCAACCCTGCGGAGCCCAGAAGGGCGGCGGTTCTGGCAGCGTCGGTACGGGAGCAGTCACCGACGGATGGGCCCGCCCCGCCGAGGGACCGATCACCAGCAAGTTCGGGGCCCGGGCGGCCCCCACCGCCGGTGCGAGCACCTTCCACAAGGGCATCGACTTCGGCGGAGGGTGCGGCAAACCCATCTACGCCGCCGCGGCTGGCCGCGTGATCAACAGCGGCCCGGCCAGAGGGTTCGGGCACTGGATCGTCCTGGAACATGAAGGTGGCTACCGCACCGTGTACGGCCACATGGAGCCGGAGGACCTGCTCGTGAAGGTGGGAGAAAACGTGACTGCCGGTCAGCTCATCAGCCGGATCGGCAACGGCGGCACCAGCACTGGCTGTCACCTCCACTTCGAGGTCCACGACGCCAGAAGTGCTATCGACCCGATCCCGTTCCTGCGTGAGTACTGCCGCTGCATCGACTGACCCGCCCGGAAGACGAATGCCGTCGGCGGCCACGTCTTGGCCCGGACACGAAGGCGTCATCCCCTGCTGCGGTGGGGGAATGACGTAGAAAGACCGCCCACTGCGCCGGTGGCAGGTGGGCGGTCTTCCCTCAGGGCATCGACGGTCTGTCGTCGCCGTACAGGTCAGCCGACGTCGCTGAACTGCTTGCCGTACTCCTGCGCGGACTGCAGGACCCGGCCGGAGGTGATCCGCCAGTTGTCGTCGTCCTTGTTGATTTGGAAGTAGGACTCGGCGAACACCTGACCGGCACCGGGGCCGGCGTGGTCCTGGAAGGTCTCGTGCATCCCGTCGATGAAGGCCGGGGAGTCACCGTCCTTCGCGCTCTCCGCCCACTCCCCGAACTCGATGGGCAGCCCGGCCGTCTTCGCCGCGGCCAGCCAGGTGCCGATGCCCTTCGGGCCGCCACCGCCGTCGCGCATGCCCGCGCGCTCGTCGAACTCAGCCTTCGATGACACCGCCGGGTAGGCGTTGTAGTAGCTGGCGCCGATGAAGTCGATGGACGACTTCACCGCCGCGATCAGGTCCTCGGAGTTGCCGTCGTAGCCGTTGGACTCGTGGTTGAACCGCACGCCCAGCAGGGCCTTGGGGAACTCCTCGGACTGGATAGAGCGAGCGCGGGCGAACGCCTTGGACACGGCGTCCTCCTGCCCGGCCCGGGCGTTCCACCACATCCAGTAGCCGTTCATCTCGTAGCCGTACTCGATGAACAGCTGACCGTCGCGGTCGCCCCACTTCTCCTTCGCGGTCTGGAAGGTGGTGCGCAGGTATTCGTCGTTCTTGCCCGCGGCGGTGTCCTCCCACGAGGACCCCTCGGGGAAGGGCGGCAGAGCCAGGATTAGGGACTTATTCCACTTGTCGGCCCCGAACTGCGAGCCCTCCCCCAGCTGGGAGACGGACCCGCTGGCATCGGCCCACGTCGTAGCGACCTCGGCGGGGACCCCGCGCAGCTTCTCCACCGCGCTCCGCTCGTCGGCATCACCGGAGATGCCTGAGAGCCAGTCACCGGAGGCGACGTCGACCTTGGTCTTGCCGCTGCTGGCTGCGGCCGGGGCATCGGTAGAGCTGTCGGTGGGGGTGTCCGTGGCGTCGTCCTCGCCCTGCTCGTCGTCGCCCTGGTCCTCCCTGACGTTGCTGCCCGTCCCCGAGCCCCGACCCTCACCGCAGTCCAATGCCTGCTCGGCGGCCTTCTTCTGGACCTCCTCGCTGAACGTCGGCGCAGCCGAGGGCCCGTCCTCCAACGGGGCGTTCACAGTGCCGTCGTCAGCGAGGGTGGTGGTGAGCTGGCCCTGCGTCACCACGCAGGTGTCGTCACCGTCCTTGTCTCCCGCGTTGCCTCCCTCGGCGTCGCCTTCGTCGTCGCGGCTGCCGGTGCTCGACGGGCTACCCGTGGCCGTCGCCGACGGGGACCCCGTCGACGAGCTCGAGGGCGACGAGCTCGAGGGCGACGAGCTGCTGGTCGGGGTTGAGGACGGGGATGTGGTCGGCATGTCCGTAGGTGCTGCCGTAGCCGTGTCGTCGTCGCCGGCGTCCTCGTCGTCACCGGACCCGTTTGCGATGGAGTCCTCGTCGCCCGTGATCTTGTCGATGAGGGAGTGCCAGGTCCGGCTCACCCAGGGCTGATCGTCAGGGTTAGCCGCGGCCGGCGCCTGCTGCGGTAGGACCCAGACCGTCGCCACCCCTTCGGTGCTCGCCTTCAACGTGACTTCGGTGGAGTCATTGGCGGCGTCCTGCTCGACGATCCCCCCGCTGGTCTTGGTCTTCGTGCTGGACGTCGCGGTGGGCTCCGTCGTCAAGCTGTCTTCAGCATCGTCCTTCTTGCTGCTGTCGTCGGCGGCCGGAACGACGGTGCCGCCGTCATCGGTCACCGTCTGCGTAGCAACTGCCTTGGCGTCCACGCTGAGCGTGAACTCCTTCGCCTGCACAGTCTCGCGGCCCGAGGTCTCACCGGCCGCCTCGTCGGGGACGTAGACGAACGAGACCTGCACACCGCCACCGGCGAGGCTGGCCAGGGAGTACCGCACCTCCCCGTCGGTGCCAGCAATCGTGGGGTGCAGGACCGCCACCTTCCTGCTGTCGGTGCTGGTCTTGTCGGCGGCCAGGGCCGTCCCGGGGTGGGTCAGCACAAGCAGTCCGGTCATGGCTGCAGCGATAGCGAGACGCCAGGGCCCGGCAGATGTGAGGCGAGGATGGGGCTTTGGAAGCGTGGGGGTCATGAAGTCCTCGGCTGAAGGGAGCACTCGAAAGCTCTGACAGTGCTTACTGGGTGCTCATCATGCGCGCTTTAACTCTGATAGAGCAAGGGGCTCTGGTTGCGATGGCCGTCGAGGGGTTCGCAAGTGATCGAGGGGGTGCGTATGTCAGCATTGGTCGCGCCCGGCGTATGTCCCGCGGCTTGACGAATGCAGCTGCAACAGGGGGCCAGGGGTAGATGCCGCGCAGACGTCGCGAGGAGCCGCCCCCGTTGTCCATCGCCGGCCGGCTGGAGAGCCTGATCGCTTCGGTGGAGCGTACGGGGCGGGGTGCTCTGGACAGTCAACACATCGCCGCCCTGACGCACGAGCTGGGACATCCGCTCACCAGCTCCTACATCTCCCAGCTTCGCCGAGGGAGCCGCACCAATCCCACGATCGACAGCCTTCGAGTGCTGGCCGCGGTTTTCGGGGTGCCCGTCAGCTACTTCTTCCCTCACGACACCGCCCCGGATGATCAGCCCTGGCCGACGCCCGGTGCTGAGACGCGGCCTGGTGCTGGCGGGAGACCAGCGGACTCCAGCGGGCGGTCGAGTTCTCTCGCGACTTCCTTACTTCCGGCAAAGCTTGCGGAACTATTCGAGCGTTCGTCTGTCGCTGAGGGTCGTCCCCTGAGTGTGGAAGAAGTTGCCAAGCGGTGCCAGGCCTCGGGATATGAGGTAACAGAGTGCTATCTGACTGACCTTCTGAATGGAGTCAAGGACAACCCGTCGATTAGGACACTCGAAGGTATTGCCCAAGCCTTCGATGTGCACGTCTCCTTCTTCTTCATGGCGCCAACGAGCTTCGACGCCGATCAGGATGCCGACCAGTCCGACCGGGTCTATAGCGAAGCCATGAAGGATGAAGCGGTGAGGGACATCGCCCGCAGATCCTCAGAACTCGATCCAGCCGGGCGACGTCTCCTGGCAGCAATGCTGCGCGAGCTCAGCGACGTCAAGATCACTCGTAACGAGCCCACCCCTCCCCCAGGTCTGGGTGAAGGGTAGTCACGCGACTACTAACTGTCAGAGAACTAGCCCGAACGGGGCAGGTGGGTGAACCTTCCCGCCATTGGCATGTCCGTGGGTCCTGCAACCGTTGTTACTGTGCACCGGCAATGATCCCGGGCGCTGAGGACATCTCCACGTGAAGCTGCTACCTAGCCGGTTCTCTCGGCGCCGACACGACAGGTCCACGGCAGGTGCCGAACTCACCCCGGAACAGGCTCGTGCTGCGGAGCAGCAGTGTCGTGAGGTTCTGCGCCAGCTCCGCCCTCAGGCGCCCTTCGACAAGAAGACCTTCCTGCAGCATGTCGGTTTCCTGGCCGGTGGCCCCATCTACGACGGCGTCCTCCCCGACAGTTGGGCGCGGATGCTTGCTTCCCAGCAGGGCGCTCACATCAGCGCCCTCACCCTGTCCCAGTACGACGGTTGGGTCGTCTACATCAACCCCTACTCCAACGTGCCGGACGTCCTTAACTTCGGTCATGAAGCTGGCCACGTCCTCTTCGATGCCCCCAGGGGGGACGGAGAACCGCCTTCTGGCGACCGTCTGGTCCTGCCTCCCGTGAACAGCCCCGAGGCCGAACGGCTGTTGGCTCGCTCCTACGCGCGCAACGGCGGCTTCAAGGGCCTGAAGGAGTCACGCGCTGAACGGTTCGGCAGCATGCTGAAGGCGCAGATCGAAGGCCTCGGCGGCCAACCGATCGAGCAGGAGGGAAGCCTGAGCTCGTTGTTCCGGGCCGGCGATGTCTGAGCTCGTGCGGAACGTTCTCCCCTGGATCCTGGTGCCAGGGGTCCTGTTCATTCTGCCGTTCGCCGCTCTACGAGCCCGCTGGGGCAGCCGCAACCCACGCTTCGTCAAGGTCCTGGTCTCAGCGGCGTTGATGATGACGCTGACGGTCCCGGTCATCGGCGGGATCCTCGATGACTGGTTGAGGCTGGTGGGCGTTCACGTTCTCGTCTGCGACAGCATCGCGATCTACATGTCCAGGCAGGCCGCTCTCGGCATCTGGGAGCAAACCTCTACCTCATCCGGCTCAACCAGAAGCAAAGCAATCCTCGATGCCGGTCTGACGACTCTCAGCGTCGGGGGAGTCGCCACCCTCCTCATCTCCTACGTTAGCGCGTATCAGTCCGGCCTGGATCTCATGCGCCTGGACGCATCCAGTCTGCAGCCAGGGCCCCTGACGTTCTGGATCGCTTTCTGCGGCGCGCACGGGACGAACATGGCCATTGCGCTGGGCCGTGCGGTTCAAGCCCGATGGGGGCGCGTGGTCCCAGTCAACCAGCGTGATCGCGCGAGCTTGACGTGGTGGGTCGTGAGTTGTGCGGCGATCTGGGTCTACATCCTCAACTTCCCCATTGCCCTTGCTCTCATCGCGACTGGGCGAGCTGACCACTTCGTCGTGGTCAACACCCAGCTGCTGCAAGCGCTAGCAGGTTTGGTCGGCTGCATCGCCGGAGGGATCTGCGCTGCCACGTGGGCCGACGTGGAGATCCGACTTCAGCACCTACTTCTGCACCCGACCTGGAACTGGTGCACGAAGACCGAGCAGGACGTCGTCCTCTACCCCCTCATGAACGGCCCCGGGGAACGTCTTTCACGGCGTAGAACCGAACTGGCCCTTGCCGCCGATCGGCTTCTGGCGACCACCACCCCCGATGAACGGGCCGCGGTGGCAGAAGCCGTTCGCGCCGGAACGGTACGCCCCCACGAACACTGGGGCCTACTGCTGCACGCTGGTCGCCGCGGCCGGCTCAAAGGTCGCCCGTCCCAGGCGATGTCTCCGAGCGAGCCATTGCCGAAGGGACCGGACTCCCTGTGGTTTCTGCAGTTGGTGGTTTGGCGCAGGAGGCGTTACGAGCGGCTACACACCAAGACGCTGCTGCCGCTTCTCAGCTGACCTACGCCCTCGAGCACCTCCGCTCCCCTGCCCTAGATGGGCAGGGGGAGCTCACGCCGTCAGGACATCACGGAACGAGTCGGCGCCGAGCAGGGCGCCTGGTGTCCAGGCGCCAGGACGTCCAGCTTCCAAAACCCCCAGCACCGTACGGACCGCGATGCGCGCAGTGATCACCAGCGAGTCGCCCAGCTCGAGACTCTCCGCGCGGGTACCGCCCTGCTCATCGGTGAACTCGACGTAGGCGGTCGAACGAGCTTCTTGCCCATCGACCCCAGCTCCAGGCGGTGCCTCCACATAGGCCGCCACATCGTTGGCGCCACTGGCACGCCTGACAGCTTCCACATCCCCCAGAGGTGCTGCCACCAGAGTCCTCAACCGCCCCGTCAGCTGGGTCTGCCACAGGTCCGCGCCGATCGGTGCGTGTACGAGCTCACCGTTGACGTAACGAGTGGACCCGACCTGCATTGCCGCCGCCGCAGACGCCTTCACGCCGGCGCTGGACGCAGAGTTCCACGTCATCAGCACCGAGCGGACGGCGCGGGGAGGCGCAGGGGACTGGGCGGCCATCTGCATCGCCAGGTACTCAGTAGCGACCAGTCCAAGGCCGGCGCCGGTCACCAGCACTACGCCAGCCTCACGCGCTGCAGCGTCACGTCCCAGAAGCGCCTGTACCGCCGGCTGCTCATTGGCGAGGTCCACCAAGGGGACCCGGGCGCGCAGGCATACCTCGATGACGGGCGCGGCCAGCACCATGAACGGGCCGACCGCGTTCACAACCGCGTCCACGCCTGCGACCGCGGCGGCCACCGCCTGCTCGTCCTGCACATCGACTACACGCGTGGCCTCGCCCGGAACGTCCAAGCGTTGCGCGAGCTCACGCACCCGCATGCCGTCACGACCTGCCAAGACCACTTCGACACCGGCCGCGAGCAGTTCCTCGCTCACGCGCTGCCCCGCGCGCCCCGTCGCACCAAGCACCAAGACCTTGGTCACTGCTCACTCCCCCATTGCATCGCTGTCTGTGTTGCATCGCTGTCTGTTGGGCGCTCACCCTGCCAGGTGGATCCGGGGCTGGAGCGCAGCACCTGCCAGCACTACGGCAGTTAGGGTTCCCGGCGTGAGCACACCTGCTGGCCGCCCCACCGCCCTGGTCACCGGCGCCACCGCCGGGCTGGGGGCTAGCTACGCCGCTCACTTGGCAGCGGCAGGCCATGACCTTGTGATCGTGGCTCGAGACCAAGCCCGGCTGCAGGAGACAGCCGAACGGCTGCATGAGCGCCACGGCGTGCAGGTCGAGGTACTGGCCGCTGATCTTGCTCAACGCTCCGACCTCGCAGCGGTGGCAGCCCGCCTCAGCGAGGCCGACCGTCCCGTGGACCTGTTGATCAACAACGCTGGATACGGACTCAAGCAGTCAGTGGCCGTTGGCGACATCGACCTGCTCGAACAGCACTTCGACGTCCTGGCCCGCGCCGTCCTGGTGCTCTCCAACGCCGCCGCGAAGTCAATGGTCGCCCGCGGCCACGGTCACCTTCTCAACGTCAGCTCCATCGCCGGGCTGCTGGCCGGTGGTGGTCACTACGCCGCGCTGAAGGGGTACGTGCTGGCCTTCACGGAGTCCCTGGCCAAGGACCTGCGCGGCACCGGTGTCAGTGCCACCGTCGTCCTTCCCGGCTACGTGCATACCGAGTTCCACGCACGAGCAGGCATGAAGGGAGGCTCTGGTAGATCCCGCGCCTGGCTGAACGCCGACGACGTGGTCGCTGACAGCCTGCGCGACACCTTCTCCGGCCGTCTCGTCAGCGTCCCTTCCCTGCAGTACCGGGGTCTGGCCGCGCTGCTGGAAGTTCTTCCGCGGGGCGTCGTCCGCACCGCGTGGCGGCTTACCTCACGCACCTCACCGTCACGGATTGCGGCTGGAACTGCGCCGGTTGCTCCTACGAACTAGCGGGCGGGTGTACGGCAGCTTCCAACCAGGGCAATAGCTCCTGTAGCGCCTATAGCGCTCTCTCAGAGCGAACCGCGTATGGTGGCCCTGTGCTTGCCGAACCGCTCCGCCGCCCTGTCCCCCAGACAGATCACGCTGCGACACGCCGAGCCCACCTCCCCAGTAGTGACCCCGCTACCGGTTGGATGGGGCCCATGGCGAGCACTCCTGGGCCCAAGCGGCGGCCGCGGACAGGTGAAAGCACTCTGCTGCCCAAGACCCGGGTCCACCCGGATGCCGAGGCAAAGCTGCGCGCTGCAAGCCAGAAGCGCAACGCCTCTCTCGCCCTGCTGACCGATGAGCTCCTACGCCGGGCCATCTGGGACGAAGCGGGTCAACTCGTCGGTCTGCTCCCTGCAGACACCAACGTCCAGCAGGAGATGCCTCTGAAGAGCGCATAACGACGGAGAGCCCCCCGCTTGGCGGCGGGGGGCTCTCCATAAGTCTCGCGGATCGGTTCTCGGCGACCAACCTCGCCGATCCGCTGTCCACAGGTCCCGCATCGCGGGCCCTGCCTTTCTCGTGCCCCTTGGCGGGAGGCTTGTGTCTAGCGTACGACAGCAGTCCGAGATTCGACCACCCGATGCGCGACGTGTCGCGCCGATCGGGGGCGAATCGTCTGGTTCGCGCACCCTGCTGCGGGCCCTGGACGAGCAGCTGTTCACCACCGGTCCCTGGCTGGCCATCGACGCCGCCAACGTCGCGGTCAAGGGCGTCCGTCCCGCGACACTGCCGCAAGCGCTGTCCCTCATCGGCCAGGGCCGGGTCGCCAGCGTGGTCGGCACCCTGCGCGAGGACGTCGTAGGCGTCGACATCGACTCCCCCACCTTCGCCGGCGACATCCTCTCCACCCTCCAGAGCTTCTGCACCGCCCGCGGCCTGTGGCACCTGACGCGCCCCTCCGGCGGTGCAGACGGCCGCGCCCACCTGCTGCTGGTCCCAGCTGTCCACCGCGCCGACTTCGAGGACCTCGTCGAGCGGTTGCGCCGAGAGCTGGGACGCAAGGCCGACCCCCGCACCGGACGTCCCGCCCGTCCGCTGAGCCGAGCCCACCTCGACGTCCGCACCCAGCTGCGCCCCCTGAGCGCCCCGCACCGCTGCAAGCCCACCCCCGCGCTCGACGAAGACGTCCTCGCCGAGGCGCTGGCCTCGCTCCCGGCCCACCTGCAGACGCTCTCCCCGCGTCTGCGCGAGTCCCGCACCGCCTCTGCTGTCAGCTCCTCGGCCAGCTCCCCCGCCGACCGCCGGTCGCCTCGTGCTGCTGCGCGATCGACCGGGCTGCTGGAACCGCTGGTGCCCCTGCCCCGCCCCCGCCGCGACCTGCCTCCCGCGTGGGCGGCCTACCTGCGGGAGGGGCGGTCGGCGGCGACCGCGGCCGGGGTCGACCGCTCCCCCACCACGCGCTCCACCATCGAGTACGACGCCACCCGCCAGCTGGTCCTGGCCGGGTACAACGCCCAGCAGGCATGGGACCTCATCACCACCGCCCACCCCACCGCTTTCGTGAAGGCCCGCAGCAACGGACAGCGCTGGTGGTGGAACGAGTGGAACCGCCGTGTCAGCGAGGCCGACGCCTGGCTGGCCCAGCAACGCTCCGAGCGCACCCACCGCAGCACCGCCGGCAGCACTGCCCACTTGGCCCCGACGAACCTTACGGACGCAGCAGACTCAGCAGACTCCGCAGACCCGGCTGCTGAGGCCTCAGCCAGGGCAGCCCACGAGGCGATCACCCGGGCTCACGTCGAGCTGGAAGCGACGTGGCGGTCCTGGCCCGCGCAGTCGCGGCACACCCTGCGCGAGCTCATGCGCTACGCCCTGGACCGCATGGCCCGCTGCGAGGCGACCGCCGTCGCACTGCCTCAGCGCGACGTCCTGCTCGACACCCCCATCGCCTCCCGCAACACCGTTGCCACCGCACGCGACTTCCTCGCCACCCGAGCAGACCTGCTGCGGATCGAGACCACCCCGCAGCGCGGTGAGAGCGCCGGCACCGGTGACGTCTGGAGCCTCCCCGTCCGGTTCACCCACCCCGCCGAGGACACGTCACCACCCCCACCGGCAAGCAACAGTGGGGGTGTGGGCACCTTTGAGCCAACTCGGGTTCCACCCCCCCACGCCGCTCCCACCCCCTGGAGAGCCGCCCTCCCCCTCCGCCGAGCCCTCGGCCTGCCCCGCGTCCACCTGCTCGAGGCCCTTCACGTTGGCCCGACCTCGCGCTCCGTCCCCGATCTCGCCCATGCCGCTGGCCTGATCAGCACCGCCCTTCCGACCCACGACCAGGAACGGACCGTCCGTGGGCACCTGCAGTACCTCTCCGAACACCACCTGGCCTCCGTCGACGCCCACGGTCACTGGAGTCCCCTCGATGAGGACGACGCCAGCAGCACCGCAGCGGTTCTCGAGCAGCAGGGACGCCGGCAGCAGCTCAGCGTCCGCGCCGTGGTCGAACACGAACGCCACGAGTACCGAGCTCGGTTCGACGCCGATGCCCGTCGCCAGCGGTGGCTGGCGGAGCGCCAGCAGGTCCTCGCCCGCCAGGCCAAGGTCGACCTCAGCCGCCAGAAGGCGTGGTGGAACGAGCTCACCTCCGACGCCCGCCGAGAGCGAACCGTCGCCGCGGCGGCCGTCTTCGCCGTCCTCTCCCCCGCCCAGCAGGCTGCTCGCAAGCGGCAGCTGGCCGTCCGCCGCACGCGGGCCGGTGTTGTCGAGCGCGACCGCTGGACTGCCTGGTGGAACGGCCTGAGCAGCGACCAACGGGAGTGGCGCAGCATCCAGCGGGCCTGGGCCTACCACCGCCTGCCCGAGCACACCCAGGTCGAGCTGGCCGGGGCCTGGGCCGAGCACCGCGCCCGTTGGGACCTGCCCCGACCCCGCCGCGTTCCCGCTGAGCACCACGACCGCAGCGCGCCTGACGTCATCGACCTCCGCGACGGGCGACACGGAGCGGGATCGGTGGCGGATCCCCTCGACGGGGATGTCTTTGCACACCTGCTGGCCCCCGCCGGGGCAGTCGTAGCCGCCAGGCGGTAGACGGCCCTGTCGGGGGACGGAGCCGGTGTTACTACAGCCCCAGCGGAGTAGCGTCCGCCGCGCCGATGATCACCCTGGTCGAACACTTGTGCGAGTCGCCGTTCATGATGATGGGGTGCCGGCACTGCTCTGGGGTCACCCCGATGACTGGTGGGACGGCCACGACTGGGACTACTGGTGGTCCCGCCTCACCCTGGCTGATCGCAGCCGGCTCCTGGAGCTCGGCTGGGGCGATGAACCGGCACCCGTGCTCGGCATCGTCCTGACGTCGCTGCGGGGCGCGGTCTACGAGACCGTCGAGGACTGGGTCCCCACCATCGGCGGGCACTCCTCGGTCCAGCAGCGCACCGTCGCGCACGCCACCGACGAGTTCCTCATCTGGCTCGAGGAGAAGCGGGCTGAACCCGACTGGCTCTGAGCGTTCAGAGGCCGGTGGTCACGACACTCGCTGATCCTGGCTCAGTAGCGTCTCGGCTCACCTCTCGTCGGCGGCTCCTCGAAGAGTCAGCGGAGTAGACATCGACGTACTCCTGACCCGACAGCGCCTGGATGGCCGCTTGGATCTCGTCCGTGATCGCCCGCAGCACCACGGGGTCGTCGTGGCGGCCGCGGTAGTGGGAGAAGTCCAGGGGCTTGCCGACGATCACTCCTACCCGGCGGACGCGTGGCAGCTTGGTGCGTCGGAACAGCGCGTCGGTCCCCACCATCGCCACTGGGATGACAGGGACATCAGAGTCCAGCGCGATGCGCGCTACGCCAGTTCGCCCGCGGTACAGCCGTCCATCGGGTGAGCGCGTGCCCTCGGGGAAGATGCCGAAGAGTCTCCCCTGGCCCAGCGCTTCAACGGCGGCGTCGATGCCGGCCTGAGAGGCACGACCACCGGAACGATCCACCGGGATCATGCCGACTCCGCGGACGAACCCGCCTACCAACCGGCCGCGTAGACCGCGGCCGCTGAAGAGGCTCGCCTTGGCGATGAAGGAGACCTGGCGAGGCAGGACCACGGGGAGGAAGACCGGATCCATCATCGACAGGTGGTTGGCGGCCACGAACGCCGGTCCTTGCCCTGGGATGTTCTCCAGCCCACTGACCCGCGGTCGGTACAGCAGCCGGCACACGGGGCCGACGAGCATGTTCGTCATGAGCCGGTACAGCTGCACGCCCTACTCCCCCTGTCGGTTGGCCTGGTCGGGCGGGCCGGACCGCCGGGTCGAGTCGTGAGGGTCGCACATTCCCCAGTCGTCAGTGATGGCTCGCCTGGTCGTCACTGACGGCTTGGCTGGGGTTGAGAGTCAGCCCTGGTCCCGTTCCCGTGCCCGCTCCTGACGTGCATGATCCAGCTGCGCCCGCAGCTCTGCTGAGCGCTCTCGCTCGACCTCCAGGACCTGCTCACGCGCTTCTACGCGTGCCTCCAGGACCGAACGCACGGCGGTCACCGCAGCCTCCTGCCGCTGCGCTGCCTGCGCTTCGAGCCGATCAAGCGCCGCGGTGTACTCACGCTGCGCCGCCTCCGCTGCCTGGGCCGCACTGCGTGCCGCCGCCTCCCGTTGTGCCCGCTCGGCCGCGAGGTCATGCTGCACCCCGATCAGCTCCCCCCGCAGGGAAGCGACCTCGCCCTGGTTGGCCTCCCGCAAGACCCGCTGCTCCTCAGCCGACTGGGCCGTGACCCGCGCCACCGCAGCCTCTTGACGCGCGGCGGCTTCCGTCTGGAGAGCCTGCAGATCCTCGATGTGCTGCTGACGTGTGCTCTCAGCCTCCCCGGCCATCCGTTCAATCTGCCCACTCAGCTGTTCCGAGTGCTCAACAGCTGCAGCCAGCTCCGCTTCCTTCTCGGCCAGCTGAGCCTGCACCCGCTCCAGCTCCCGCCCGGCAGCGTCTGCCGCTTCCGTCGCCTCCTCGCTGTCCGCCCGCGCGGCTGCGCCTTCGCGTCGGGCCCGCGCCGCGTCCTGCTGAGCATCCGTCAGCATTGCCTGCGCCTCGGCGACCTGGCGCGCGGCTTCTGCACGTGTGGCCGCCAACGCCTCGTCCACGGCTTCGGGGTCGGTCAGCAGCTCCAACGCCAGCTCAACCTGCTCCACCTGGCTCGCAAGCTGCACCTGACCACCGGCAAGGACGGCCTTGATCGCGTCGACCGCTGCGGCCAGGCCCGCCACGGCGAGCTCGGGGTGGACGGGTACGGCTGCAGCCATCGGGCCCGCCGGGGAGGTACCCGCGGCGCGCCGGTCGGCGGCTCGCTTCTCTCGCCACGCCCGGGCCCGCGCCGCATCGTCCTCGTGAACCTTCACGCGCCCACCTGTTGCTGGCCGCTCCCCGATGTCTGCCATGGCTACATCCTACATCAAATAACGTACGAACGAACGAACGCAAACGAACGAACGTACGTCTACACAACAACGTTACTCATAAGAACGTAACAACTGTGAGATGGGACCAGGAACGTTATTACTAACAACTAGGTAGTAAGAAATGGAAACGATCTACGTAACTACGTTGTTGTGAAGAACGTTCACAGTTGCTACGATCCTCATATGCCGAAGATCATCACCGTGGCCGCACGTAAGGGGGGCGTGGGCAAGACCACGCTGGCCTACGAGCTCGCCTACCTGCTGGACGCGCCGCTGGTCGACCTGGAGTTCGACGACGGCTCCGCTACCCGCATCTGGGGATACCGCCACGAGGCGCGCACCCGTGCACCCCTGCTCGACGCCATCGAGCGGGGAACCGTCCCGCGCGTCCTCAAAGGTCACCGCAAGCCTGACCTGGTCCCGTGCCATCCCGACTTCCAGCTCAACCAGCCGGACGCGGACAGCATGGCCACCATCCTGGAGACCTGGGCGGAGCAGTGGGGGCGTGACTTCGTCGTCGTCGACACCCACGGAGGCGGATCACCGTCAGGGGACGGCGCCATCGCGGCCGCCAGTCATGTCATCGTGCCCGTGCCGCTGCGCACGAAGGACCTCAACGCCACCGAGAGCATGGTTCGTGAGATGCCTGACTTCCCGCTGATCCTCGCCCCCAGCATGGTCCCGCGCGTTCCGCCGGCTGCGGAGATCCAGCGCATCCGCAACATCATCAAGGACACCCCGGTCACCGTGGCGCGGCCGATCCCCTACGTGCGGGGCATCGAGACCCGCAAGAAGCGGATCGCGTTGACCTCCGAGCAGCCCATCCCCAAGGCTTACACCGCCTTCGCTGACGCCTTGCACGCCTTGGCTGACTCCCTGAAGGGAGAGAACCTGTGAACGGTCTCGACGACCTGGCGGCCCAGCGCGACGCCGCCAAGCGGCCCACACGAGCCAAGCGGACCATGCCGCCCGCCCGTCACCCACGCCCAGCGGCCACACCAGAGACCCCCACAGCCCTGGGAACACCCGCCGAATCGGCGAACCCCGTCCATACCGCCGCGCCCGAGGTGGCTATCCCTCCTGCGGTCGACAAGGCCGCGGAAGCCGCATCCGCTGCGCGCACCCCTCAGGGCGACGTCGCAGCCATCCCCGCTCCTCTGAGCAGCCCGTCCTCGAGCACGACGGCACCAGCAGAGACCGGCGAGCGGGGGAGCTCCCGCCCCAACAGCGCGGCGGCACAGCGCACCGCGGCACCCACTACGCCCGCCCCCACCCCCGCGCGTGAGCAGGTGCGGCCTCCGGTAGCGGCCCCCTCGACGGCGGCCATGCCCACCACCCGGGTCAAGCCGGTGACGATCAGCCTCGATGAGGACGACATCGACTGGCTCGACGGGCTGCGCATCCTCGGAATGCAGAGCAGGCCGAAGGTCGACATCGGCCGCAGCGCCCTGGTGCGTCTCGCTCTACTGCGTCTGCGCGAGCAGATGAGCCAAGACGAGATTCGGGCCCACCTCCTCGAGCGCTCCGCGCAGGCCCAGGCCAGCGGCGCTACCGGCCGCCGGCGTTTGTAGCTCAACAGGGTTGTTCATAAGAACGTTATTAGGCGAGGAGCCGTCAAGACTGCGACTTCAGCGTCAACGAAGCAGACAGGAAGGAGCAGACAGGAAGGACCGAATGTGATCAAGACGCGCTGGACGCGAGCAGTCAAGCTCTACGCCCTCACCGCAGGCATCTGGGCGGTTGCGGCCGTAGTGGCTTGGTGGAGCTGCATCTTCAAGGGAAGCGGGCTCTCCCAGCCGATTACGTGGAGTGCGCTGACAGTGGCGATGGGCGCTCTGGCGGTAAGGCACAGAGATCCTCGTAATGAGGGGGCAGCATGAACTTCCGGGGCGCCAGCGCCACCATCCGACCCGTACTGCAACACGTCGCAGACCAAGGGTTCACCGTCGAGCACGCCTCCGGATCCGGACACTGGAAAGTTAGCGACCCCATCACTGGAGCCTTTCTCTGCGCCCTGCCCCACACCCCGTCCTCACGCCAGGCCGCCGCCCGCGCGAACTCCGTCCTGCGACGGGCCGCCGTGGCACCCCTGTCTCGACACGGCAAAAACCCGGGCCCCCCGAGATGACCACGCGGCCTCAACTGCGTCGCCTCCCAAAAGGACGCGACCGCCCTGCGCTCGGACGCGGGCACAGAACAGCAAACTCGTGGCGAGCAGTGTGCTGGTGCGGGTGGCAGGCCGAGGCAGCCTGCACGGAGATGCAGACCGCCTACGGCGCAGGCGAGCAGCATGTCGCCGATCAGGCCCCTGTCTGTGATGAGACCGAGGCCTGGATCAGGTGCGAGACCGCGTTCCGTTGAGGGCAGGCGCGCCACCGGTACCGGACAGCGCCGGTCTCAATCCGGCTCTTCGGATCTGCGGGTGGCAAGTTCTACCTTGTCCCCGTGCTCGTGGTCAGTGCAGGGCAGACAGCAGGGTTTCTCGGAGCAGGGCGATGGCGGGGTCGTCGTCCTGGTTGCTCCGGTGGGCGACGCTGACGATGCGGGTGGGGGCGTCGGGCAGGGCGAGGGTGGTCAGCTCCTCGTGCAGGGGTGGTCGACCCATCCGGGGGACGAGAGCCAGCGCGAGACCGTGCCGGGCGAGCTCCAGGTGGAGGGTGAAGTCGGGGACCTCGGCGACGATGTCGGGTCGTCGGCCCTCTCGGGCGAACATGTGCAGCAGCCAGTCGTGGCAGACCGTTCCCGTTCCGGTGGAAACCCAGCCGCGTGCGGTCAACTGCTTCACGTCGACGGTGTCGACGGGGGTGTCGCCGGCAGGGTGGTCCTGGTCGGCACCCGGGGTGGTTCCTGCGAGCGGGTCGTCGCGGCGGCAGATGACGTCGGCGGGGTCGTGGTGGGCGCCGGTGAGGGTGAGCTCGGGATGAACTGGGGCGGACTGGCCCTGCCAGTGGTGCACGAGGGCGATGTCGACAGCGCCGCCGGTCAGGGCGGGCAGGGCTCGGTCGGGGTCCATCTCGATCAGCGACCAGGTCAAGTCCGGCTGCTCGTGGCGCAGGCGTGCGAGGACGGCCACGACGTGTGCGCGCAGGGCGGTGGCGAACGCGGCGATGCGCACGTGTCCGACAACCTGCGCTGGCCGGTGCGGGTCGCCCTCACCGGAGCCGGAGCCGGAGCCGGTGAGAACGTGAGCCAGCTGGTCGGCCAAGGGCAGCGCGGCCTCCAGCAGGGCGTGAGCTGCAGGAGTCAGCACGACGCGGCGGCCACTGGGAAGGGTCAGGACGCGACCGCTCGCCCGTTCCAGACGCTTGATCTGCTGGCTGAGGGCGGAAGGGCTCAGGTGCAGGACACCGGCCGCGGCGGTGACGGTGCCGTGGACATGCACCGCCTGCAGTGCGCGCAGGCACGCCAGCTCGTCCATGACCGTCCTCCGTGCTGTTCTGCTTCACGCTTCCACCCGTCATTGTGCGATGGACCGTCAAGGTCGTGGTGTACGAGGCTGCACCCAGCCCGCCTGTGTGGGCCAGCCGGCAGCCGGCAGCCGGGTCACGGGTGCCGGCCGGATAGTTCGACAGTGGTGGGGAGTGCGTCGTGGTGTCGTGGGCAGCTGCGGGAGGGGTGGTCATCCTCGCTCTGGGCATGGTCCTGACTCCGGGTCCGAACATGGTGTACCTGACTTCACGGTCCATCGCGCAGGGCCGGCGGGCTGGTCTGATCTCCCTGACGGGTGTCGCGACAGGGTTCGTGATCTACCTCGGCGCGGCTTCATCAGGGTTGTCGGCGGTGTTCGCCGCGGTGCCGGCGGCCTTCGACGTGGTCAAGGTCGCGGGTGCCTGCTACCTGCTCTACCTGGCCTGGGGGATGTTGCGTCCTGGCGGTGGGTCGCCGTTCGCCCCTGCCCGACTGGCTCCGCACTCCGGGCGGCGTTTGTTCCTCATGGGGCTGACGACGAACCTGCTCAATCCCAAGATCGCACTGATGTACGCGGCGCTGCTTCCGCAGTTCATCACCGCCGGCACGGGGCCGACGTGGCAGCAGTTCCTGCAGTTGGGGGCGGTGCAGATCATCGTGGCGGTCACCGTCAACGGCGCCATCGTGCTGGGCGCAGCCGGTATCTCCAGTTGGTTGCAGGCGCGCCCGCGTGCGATGCAGGTGCAGCGGGTGGTGGCGGGCAGCGTCCTGGCGGTGTTCGCGGTCAAGATGGTCGCCACCTCGACACCGCGCTGATCTCACGACGGGGAACTGCACGGTGGGACCACGCCGATGACGGCACCCGTAGATCGCCGCGGGGACGACCTCCTCGGCTTGGACGGCATCCACCTAGTAAGCGTCGAACGCTGCGATCCCGCCGCAGCGGCGGACCAGTCACGCGGACTACTGCGTCTCACCGTCGAAACTTCTCGGCCTTCGGTAGTTGCCTGCGCCCGCTGTGGTGTCATCGCCACCGACCACGGTCGTCGTGAGCATCGACTGGCCGATGCGCCCTGCTTCGGAACTCCGGTCCAGCTCATCTGGCGCAAGCGACGTTGGCGCTGCCGTGAACCACGCTGTCCGACCGGCGTCTGGTCCGAGGAACACCCCTCTCTACCGGTCCGGGCAAAGCTCACCACCCGGGCCGTGGCCTGGGCGATCCAGACGCTGCGCTGGGACGACTCCACCGTTTCCGCCCTGGCCCGCCAGCTGGGCTGGGGGCACCTCCCGCTTGCGGGGGAGGACTGGCACACCTTGATGAACGCGATCCGCGCCCAGGCCCGTGAGCACCTCGACGACGAACCGGCTGGCACTGCGCGGTTGGCTGGGGTCGACACCCTTGGCGTCGATGAGCACATTTGGCGCCCCTCGGCCCGCCACCGCGACCGGGCCGTCACCTCTATCGTCGACCTCACCCGCGACGCACACGGCCACGTCCACGCCCGCCTGCTCGACGTCACCCTCGGCCGCTCCGGTCCCGTCTACGCAACCTGGATCCGTCAGCAGACCCGCGAGTTCATCGACGGCATCACCCACGCCTCGCTAGACCCGTTCCGCGGCTACGCCAACGCCATCCGCAGCGAACTACCCGACGACACCGTGACCGTCCTGGACGCCTTCCACGTGGTGAAGCTTGCCTCCACCGCGATGGATGAGGTCCGCCGCCGCGTTCAGCAGGCCACCCTCGGGCGGCGTGGGCACAAGAACGACCCGCTCTACCGCATCCGGCGGTTGCTGATCACGGCCAGGGAGAACCTCACCGACCGCGGACGGGCCCGCCTCGAGGCCGCGTTGCAGGCGGGCGACCCCGGTCTGGAAGTCACCGTCGCTTGGCACGCCTACCAGGACCTGCGCTCGATGTTCCACGCCTCCACTCCGGGCGCTGGTCGGGCCATCGCTGAGCGAGTGCTCGACTCCTTCCACCGCTGCCCGATCCCGGAGGTCGCGCGACTGGGACGGACGCTACGGTCCTGGCGGGCGGAGGTGCTGGCCTACTTTGACACCGGCGGCATCAGCAACGGCGGCACCGAGGCCATCAACCTCATCATCGAGAAGACCCGGCGCCTGGCGCATGGGTTCCGCAACTTCGACAATTATCGAATCCGTATCCTGCTCGCTGCCGACGGCACCCGGCCCTGGCGACGACGACGCGGGTCAGGGTGAGCTACCCACCTTCAGATCCGAAGAGCCTTCCGGGCTCTTCGGATCTGTGGATGGGAAGACAGCCCTGACCTGGCACGTGAGCTTGGGAGGGGGCGGTCAAGCAGCGCCGAGGATGCGCTCTGCGATGCGCGGCAAGGCTTGCGCCAGCACCGACGGCTGAGGGGGTCTGCTGAACAGCGACAGCGTCACCTGGCCGGACACGGGTGAGGAGACGATCCGGTCACCGGGGGCGGCGTACCAGCGAGCGGCCAGCTCAGGCACCAGGGCAGGGCAGTGCAGGTGGCGGGCGACGCGCAACGTTGCCTCGATCGTTGCCCCTGGGCGCGGGATTGCACCGAGGTCGGACAGGCGCTGGTGAACGGATCGACCGGCGAGATCGATCGTGTTGTAGAGAACTGGTCGGCCGGTAAAGGGGCGCCGTTTCACGCCCAGCGCGTCAGCGCTTTCAGGCAGGACGACGACCAGCGGGGCAACGCCGATGACGGAGTGCTGCAACCCGCGGGGGGTCACCGTCTGCTCGCCAATGGTGATGATCGCCGCGTCCAGGGATCCTTCGTGGACCAACTGCAGCAGCACGGGTCCGTGGTCGACTTCTGGTCGCACGGTGATCTCGGCCAGTTCGATGTCCAATGCGGTGAAGACCATGGGGCTCAGGGCTTGGATGGTGCCCACCGCGAGGGAGGGGGCATCGACGGCGGCCAGGACGTGGTCGGGCAGGGCGTCCAGGTCGGCTAGCAGGCGGGCGGCGTGGCGGGCCAGTTCTCGACCAGCCGGAGTCGCGCGGGCGCCGGTGGTGTCGCGGTCGAACAGTTGGGTGCCGAGTCGGCGTTCCAGAGCTGCCAGCCGGCGACTGGCGGAGGGCTGGGCGATGAGCAGCTCCTTAGCTGCTGCCCCCAGAGATCCGTGCCGAGCCGTGGCTTCGATCAGTTGCAGATCATCCACCGTCAAGCGTGAGGTCATGTCGACAGCGTATGAGCTTTCGGCGCTACTGGCTCTCTACCTGCGTCGCCGGCTTCGCTGGAGCATCGTGGGGTGCGCCGATCCCTGCTGACCTTGACTGCGATCACGTTCGTGACCTGGATCGGTGCGCGCATGAGCGCGGTGGCCCTCCCGCTGGTGGCGTTGGAGCAGACGGGTCAGGTGTGGACGATGGGGTTGGTCGGGGGGATGGCGGGGTTGCCGCTGCTGAGCGTCGGCTGGTGGGGGCGGGGCCTGCGCGAGCGGCTCACCGACGGCAGGCAACTTGCTGCGGTCATGCTGCTGCAGGCGGGTGGACTTGCCGTCGTACCGGTAGCGGGGCTGGCGGGTTTCACGGGAGGGGCCGGCACGGTGGTGCTGTGTGCGTCGGGACTGTTCACCGGGATCGCGGCGGCGCTGCTGGGTCCCGCCGAACGTGCGCTGGTCTCGGACCTGAGCGAGGCCGGCGACCTTCCCGGAACGGCCTCGGGGGCGGTTTCGACGGCGCCGCGGTGGTTGGCGTGGCAGGACCTGGCGCACCGGGTTTCGATGATTTTTGCACCGCCCGCGGGGGCCTGGCTGGTCGTGGTCTGGGGAGCGCAGCCGTTGCTGTGGTGCGAGGCCGCCGTCGTCACGGCAGCAGCCGTGGCGATGCTCACGGTGGAGACCCCCGCTCGCCCCGCGCTGGCAGCTGCTCGCGGAAGTGATCCCAGCGGTGACCTCCTGGGTGAGTCGTCTGTCTTGGCCGGTCCCGTCTCGACGGTGGACACCGAGGGAGAGGCCGGCACTGGAGCACTGGTGTCGGCGACACCTTCGATGAGGTCGGTGTTGCGCGCTCACCCGCAGATCGCCGCGGGAGTCGTCATGGCCGGTGTGGGCGGGGTGTGCTGGTTCGGATTCAGCCTGGGCCTGGCGGTCCTCGGCGTGGAACTCGCCATGCCGGGGGAGCTGATCGCTGCGGGCATGAGCGGTTACGGCGCGGCTTCGGTGCTCACATCGCTGCTCGTTCCGTTGGTGATCACCCGCCTGCCTCGCGGGCGCACGATGGTGACTTCCTGGGTTGTGCTCGGGCTGACCTTCATCGCGCTGCCCGTCGCGGCGCCGAGCCTGGTGGCGATAGCTGCGGTGTCCGCCGTCGGTGGCGCGGCGATGCCGTGGGGCATCGCCGCCCTGAACGCGCTGATCAGCGAGCAGACGAGCGGCGCGCAACGCCGTGCTGCGTTCACCGCGGAGACGATCCTGCACTCGGGGGGTGCATCCTTAGGACTTCTGGTCGGCGGGGCGATCATCGGCTGGGTCGGTGCCGAGCCGGTCCTGGTCGTCACCGGTCTGGCGCAGATACTCGCTGGCGGTGCCGGAGTTCTCTGGAGCAACCAGCACGTCGCCAAGAGCGCCGTCAGCAGCGGTAGCACTCCCGGCGAGTCGCGATTGCGCAGCTCCAGCACACGCTCCGCGCCCTGATGTTAGGGAAAACATCAACGTGGTGGCTTGCGCAGACCGAACCAGAAACACCGGGTTCGTCGCGTCCTCACCGCTCGGCGGCCTGAGCGATGCGTAGATTCGAAGTTGGCCACTCATCCTGCGCCGGCGTCCGCTTCTGCGACGTCGCCGATGACCTTCTCGGTGTCGATGGTCTCCACCTGATCCATGTCGAACGCTTGGGCGTTAACACCGCGCCCAACGCTGAACACCCGCGTGGGCTGCTACGCCTGAGCGTGGAGACTAACCGCCCAGATCCGGTCGCCTGCCAGGTTTGCGGTGTCCTCGCCGCCGACCACGGCCGGCGTGAACACCGCCTTGCCGACGCGCCCTGCTTCGCCACCCCGGTGCAGCTGATCTGGCGCAAAAGACGCTGGCGGTGTCGCGAACCACGCTGCCCCACCGGCGTCTGGTCCGAGGAGCACCCCGCGCTGCCAGCGCGGGCGAAGCTCACCACTCGGGCTGTGACCTGGGCGATTCAGACGCTGCGCTGGGACGACTCCACCGTCTCCGCCCTCGCCCGCCAGCTCGGCGTCGACTGGCACGCCCTGATGAACGCGATACGCGCCCGCGCTCACGAGTACCTCGACGAAAAGCAAGTCCTCTCCGCCCGGCTGGGCGGGGTCGACACCCTCGGCGTCGACGAGCACATCTGGAAACCCTCCGCCCGGCACCGCGACCGGGCCGTCACCTCCATCGTCGACCTCACCCGCGACGAGCATGGCCACGTCCACGCTCGCCTGCTCGACGTCACCCTCGGACGTTCCGGACCGGTCTACGCTACCTGGATCCGCGCCCAGACCCGCGAGTTCATCGACGGCATCACCCATGCCGCCCTCGACCCGTTCCGCGGCTACGCCAACGCCATCCGCACCGAACTCCCCGACGACACGGTGACAGTGCTGGACGCCTTCCATGTTGTGAAGCTCGCCTCCACGGCCATGGACGAGGTCCGCCGACGCGTCCAACAGGCCACGCTAGGTCGGCGCGGACACCGCAACGACCCGCTCTACCGGATCCGCCGGCTACTGACCACGGCCCGGGAGAATCTCACCGACCGCGGCCGGACCCGGCTGGAAACTGCGCTGCAGACCGGTGATCCCGGCTTGGAGGTCACCGTGGCCTGGCACGCCTACCAGGACCTGCGCTCGATGTTCCACGCCCCAAGTCCGGCCGCAGGTCGGGCCATCGCGAAGCGGGTACTCGACAGCTTCCACCGTTGTCCGATCCCAGAGATCGCCAGGCTGGGGCGGACGCTGCGGTCCTGGCGGACCGAGGTGCTGGCCTACTTCGACGACGACCCAGCCCGGTACGGCATCAGCAACGGCGGCACTGAGGCCATCAACCTCATCATCGAAAAGACCCGCCGACTGGCTCATGGGTTCCGGAACTTCGCGAACTACCGGATCCGCATCCTGCTCGCCGCCGACGGGACCCGTCCGTGGCGACGGTAGGTCGAGAGGGCCTGGTCCGTCCCACACCCGATCACCTGTCGAGACGCGTTCGGTGGTCGCGGGGGTAAGGCAGAATCTGTCTGTGCAACGTGAACCGGTGGGCGCGTCGAGCGCGACCAGGCCCTTCTCCATGACGCTTGTCGATCCGACGTCTTCAGCCGGGCGCGCGATCGTTCGACGCTTCTTCACGGACATCGTCGGACGGTACTGGGGTCGGGAAGCGACCGACGTCGAGGTCGAGCAGGCGATGCTTGATGAGCCCAGCGACGATCTCAGAGGAGATTCCGGCTTCCTCGTCATCGTCCGGAATGGAGAGCGGGTCGTCGGGTGCGGGGGTGCGAAGATCGTCGAGCCGGGGATCGCTGAGTTGACTCGGGTGTTCGTCGATGCCTCTGCTCGTGGACGCGGCGCCGGGAAGGCGTTGGTGAGCGAGATCGAAACCCTGAGCGCCCGTCGCGGCGTCCATACCCTCCGGTTGACGGTGCGGGATGATCTCGCCGAGGCTCACCGGCTGTATCGCCAGCTCGGCTACGAGCCCGCTTCACCGTTCTCGACGTCGCCTCACGCCGACCATCAACTCGCGAAGATGCTGCTGGAACCCCGGTAGCGGATCGGCTATCGGACGGTCGGGAGAAGGCAGCCCGGCCAGTACGATCGCACGATGTCGAGTATCGCTGGAAGCCGTTGGGTCATCACCGGTGCTGCTGGGAACATCGGGGCCGCGCTCCGTTCGGCACTGCTGGAGCGGCATGCGGTGCTCGTGTCCACCGACATCCGTCCGATCACCCCGAGCACCCCGCAGGAGTCCGTCGCAGAGGTTGACCTTGCCGATCTGGAGGCCCTGACGGAACTCTTCGCCGGAGCGGACGGTGTGGTCCATCTCGGCGGGATCGCCGACGAGGCTGACTTCCACGACCTGGCCGAGGCGCCAACATCATCGGGACCTACCACGTGCTCGAGGCCGCACGGCGGGCCGGGGTGAGCCGGGTCGTGTACGCCAGCAGCAACCGTCTGACGGGCTCGTACACCGCGGGTGACCACGTGGTGTCCGACATGCCGCCGCGCCCCGACGGCTTCTACGGGGTGTCGAAGGTCGCGGGGGAAGCACTCTGCCGACTGTACGCGGACAAGTTTCAGATCAGCACCATCTCGTTGCGCATCGGCAGTTACGAGGAGCAGCCGTCATCCGCTCGCGAGCAGCGGACGTGGCTCAGTCCCGCGGACGCGATCCGCGCCTTCGTTGCGGCGATGACGACCACGGAACACGCCGCAGTGTTCTACGCCGTCTCCGCGAACACTGATGGCTGGTGGGACCTCCAGGCCGGGGAGGCTGTTGGCTACTTTCCCCAGGACGACGCGACTGCAGGGAGCACTCGGGAGTTCATCGATCCAAACGTGCCCCAGGGCGGGATGTACGCCGCACACGCGTATTCGACAGACCGCATGCGCCGATAGCCAATCGGCTCTCGGGATGACCGCCCGATCGTGGGGCAGGGCTCAGGTCAGATGCTGGGCGAGGGTCGCGCCGGAGGGACTGATCCGCAGCTCGGCGAGGGTGCCGTTGACCGAAGCCAGCTGCGGGGAGACGTGATCACAGTCCACGTCGAGGTCACCCAGCACGCTGCGCACCGCGGCTGCGGGCCGGGTTAGCGCTGTGCGGGTGCTGCAATCCCTTTGCCGCTGCCCGATCCTGGAGATCGCCCGCCTCGGGCAAGGCCTACGCCCGTGGCGGGCGGAGGTGCTGGCTCACTTCGACACCGGCGGCATCAGTAACGGCGGGGCCGAGGCCATCGACCTCATGATCGAGAAACTCCGCCGCTTCACGTGCGGGTTCAGGAGCTTCGGCAACTTCCGCATCCGCATACTGCTCGCCGCTGACGGCACCCGACCCTAACGACGACGACGCGGGTCAGGGTGGGCTACCCATCCACAGATCCGAAGAGCCCTCAATCCGCTCCTACCCAACGCATCCCCTGAACTAGGCAAACTTCAGCTCCAAGTAACGAGCTTGCCGTCGTAGGAGTCGTAGTCGACGACGGTAGGGGCGGATCCGGCGGTATCGGCTGGTCTGGAATCGGCACCGGTGGGAGCGGCGGCTTCAGCGACGGCGGCGGGTGCAGCGGCGGAGACGGTGGCGGCGGTGGCAGCTGCTGATCGACTGGAGCTGGCCCTTGCTGCAGGCGTAGGACCCGCACACGTGTGCCGTTGCGGCGTCGACCCCACGACGACGGCAGGACCCTTGGGCGTCGATGTCCACGACAGCGGCATGACCGTGACGTCGGGGTGAGCTCAGCGCCGCTCGTCGACCGAAAACTTGAACCCGCGGTGAGACCCGGTGAAGCCGAGCCGTTGGTAGAAGCGGTGAGCGTCCTTGCGGGCCTCGTCAGAGGTCAGTTGGACGAGCGAAGCGCCCGCTGCGGGTGCCGCGGTGTCGGTGACCCACTGCATCATCGCTGCTCCGATGCCGCTGGAGCGGTGGTCGCTGCCTACCCGCACCGCTTCGACCTGCAGGCGGGCGGCGCCGCGGCGCGCCATCCCGGGGATGCGGGTCAGCTGCATCGTGCCCACAGCCTCGCCGGAACCGTTGACCACGACGAGGACCTCGTTGGAGGGGTCGGCGATCAGCTCGACGAGCGCGGATCGATAGGCCGCCGAATCGGCTTCGTCGGCGCGGTCTCCCCGGGCGGCGCTGACGGGGTCGTCTGAGAGCAGCTTCATGATCACGGCCAGGTCGTCCACGACCGCTCGCCGCAGGATGACGTCCTGCGTCCTGGTGTGGAGGGTGACTGGAAGGGCGAGGGCAGCGATCACCTGATCAGCCTTCCATCGCCTGCGGCTGCATCTTCTGTCGGGCGACTCCGCTGGCCGCGCCAGCTGGTCCCGATAGCTGCATGCGATCGCGGAGCCGACGGGATGACCGTGCGCTTCGCGCGCACCGCGGGATGAGTAGCCCTGTGTCAAGCGGCCGCCGCGAGGACGGTCTGCAGAGCCCGGTGTTGGGTGGGGTCGTAGGCGACGCAGTCCTGCCAACAACGCCAAATGACGTGCAGCCAGGCCCGAGCCAGGATGCGGGTGGCGTGGGGGTGGTCGCAGCCGCGGGCCCGTGCCTTGCGGTAAAGATCAGCAGCCCAGGCGTTGGCGTGGTGGGAGTCGCCAGCGAAGTCGGTGACGGCCCCGCGCAGTTCCTTGTCGACGGCCCAGCGGAAGCTGACGATCTTGACCTTGCCGGACTGCCGCGTCGAGGGGGTCGCCCCGGCGAGGCTGGTCAGCGACTCCGGGGTGGGGTAGC
Organism: Kineococcus sp. R86509; assembly: GCF_042466365.1. Lineage (NCBI taxonomy): Bacteria > Bacillati > Actinomycetota > Actinomycetes > Kineosporiales > Kineosporiaceae > Kineococcus > Kineococcus sp. R86509. The sequence goes on from NZ_JAXHCE010000002.1 coordinate 116,276, forward strand.
GACCGCGGCAGTCGCCGATCTCAGCGAGTAGTCGGGCAGCGCGGACGATCCCGGCCTTGGGCAAGGAGGTGAACACGACCGCGTCAGGGTGGGCAAGTAGTTGGGTCTCGATCTGCTCTTCCAACGCCTTGATCTGCGCCCGTAGGGCGGTCAGGCCGGTGACGAAGGCGGCGGTGACGTGGGCGCGGGTCTCGGCCTGGTCCCCGACGGTTCCGCGGGTCGCCGCGGCCAGGTGGGTGTGGAGTTGTTCGGCGCGAGCGGGGTGGGGGTAGTGCTGGGTGCGCAGCCAGTTCTCCAGCCGTTTCGGGGTCAGCCAGTCGACCTTGGCCTGGGTGGGGAAGCGGGTCAGGAAGGCCAGAGTGATGGCGGAGTCGATGTCGCGGAACAGCTTGATCGCGCCGGGCAGTGCGTGTTCCAGTTGCGCGCGTAGCTGATTGGCCATCGCGATGCGGGCCGCAACGAGGTCCTTGCGGGCACGGACCGTCATGCGCAAAGTGACCGTGGCGGGTGAGTCTGGGGTGAGGGGGTGCAGCCTGCGGCGGTCGGTGCGCAAGGTGTCGGCCAGGACGTAGGCGTCGAAGTGGTCGTCCTTGTTGCCGGCGGCGCCGTAGCGCTGGCGGAGGTTCTTCACTTGGTTCGAGGCGATGACGAAGACGGCGAACCCAGCCTGCAGGAGAGCGTCGACGACGGGTCCGTCGCCGCGTTCGATGGCGACCTCGTGAACTCCGGTGCGGGTCAGCACTCGGATCATCCGCGCGAGGCCGTCAGTGGTGTGCTCGACCATCTCGCGGACGGTCTGGACGCCGTGGGCGTCGACGACGGCGATGGCGTGGTCGGTGCTGGCCCAGTCGATGCCTGCGGTGGGTGCCGCGGTCGGTGCGGGCGCACCGGGGATTACCTCTGTACGAGTTCGGTGGATTTGTTCGACACTCATGGTGTCCTCCTTGCTGTTGGAGCAGCAGGTGGGCACCCGGTTGGTCTCAGGACGTGGAAGCCGGTCGCTCACTGATCGGCGCTCGATGGCGCGTAGCCCTGTCGCCAGTCACTCCCGTCCTGAGGCCACCGGACCCCGCGTTACTCATCCAGGACCTCGACGGTCAGCGGAAGCTGGGCGGTGATCCGGTGGTGTCCAGGTGCACCAGCAACCCTTTGCTGCTGGCACCAGACACGGTGCCGCAGGAGACCTACTGGCAGGAAGAGTCTGCGCAGTGAGCGTGAGGTGCGCGGTCCGGTGGCTCCGTGACGGCTGCCTGGTCGGCCCTGGGCCATCGATACCGTGATGACCACTTCGTTGCCGCCTGCTGACCGGTGCACCTGGCCGCGACGTCCTCGGGAACGTGCAGGTGATCAGTCACCTCCGGGCAGGGACGCCGTCCACACCCGCAGGTCCGCACCCTCCACCGCGTAGGTCCGCACGGGGTTCCCGCGCCCGTCGGGGGCCTGCGCAGCACCGGGTGGGGCGACGCCGACCTCCACCCCGCCGCCGCCTTCCTCCTCGACCGCCGCCACGAGTCCCGGCTCGGTGTCGGGCGCCACCGAGGTCGAACCGAGCGCGGCACCGGTGATGCACAACGAGCCGTCGGCGGCGGCGTAGGCGCTGACACCGCCGGGCAACTCGGTCGTCGCACCGGCGGGCGGTTGCTCACACGCGTCGACCGGGGGCGCGTACGGCGGTGTGGTCAGCGTGGAGATCGCCGCCCAGCCCACCAGGCCGGCGGCCAAGGTCCCCGCGACCAACCTGTGCAGCGGCAGCCGCCGACGGGGCTGGTGCGGGCGGCGGGTCAGGAGCAGGGCCGCGCCGGTCAGGGCCAGACCCAGCAGGCCCCCCACGGTGTTGTTGAGCAGGTCGTTGACGTCGAAGGCGCGCCACGCCCACCCCGCGGCCAGCGAGCCCAGCAGCTGCCCGGTCTCGATGATCAGCGTCACCCCCACGCACGCCAGCACCATCAGCTCGTAGCGCCACCGCACCACCAACGGCAGCAGGACTCCGAACGGCACCGTCATCAAGACGTTGCGCTGGGCTTCCCACCCACCGAGCAGGTCGGGTCGCGACAGGGACAGGTTGACCGCGACCTCCCCTTGCGTTCCGGGCGCAGGGGGCCCGGGGAGCGGCAGGAACGCCACCCCGGCGAGCACGAGCACGTACACGGCGAAGGCCACCACAGCCAGGCGGCGCGTCGAGGGGGAGCGCAGGTCGACCACGAGACGATCTTGGCGTCTCGTCGCCTAACCCGGTGACCCGCCCGATGCGCCGGTCCGTTCGGCTTGTCCGATGGACGATCGTGCGGCGCGCAGACCTCCCGCAGATCGCCACGACCGCGATGTCGCCGACCGCTGGCGACCACGCACAACGCGGGATGTCCGAGCGTTTAAGGGGCGGCGATGACGCGTGGTGACGTTGGGAATGCTGCTGCCCGTTCTTGCTCGTAGCAGGGTGATCGATCCGCTGACGTCGTGCGTGGGAACCAACTCACCCGACTTGTCGCAGAGACGCCAAGACCGGATCCTCGCTCCGTCTTTGCTCACCACACCCAGGGCAGGTGGACGATCCGATCCTGGACCTCTCCGGTCATCAGCCGGGGTAGTAGTTGCGGCAGCGAGGGTGGGTAGATCCGGTCATTGGTTTCGTCCAGGTCGGCGACGTTCCACCAGCAGAAGCCGTCGTGGGTGTGCTGTTCCTGATCGGTCTGCCCGGAGGTGTCGACCTGGTGGTGGTCGATGGTCAGTAGGAAGAAGTCGTCTCGGACCAGGCCGCTGATCCAGTCCGCCTCGGCGTGGCCGCTGGTGGTGGCCACTGGCTGCAGATCCTCCGCGGCGGCGATCAGGCCGGTCTCCTCATGCAGTTCTCGGACCGCGGCCTGGCGCACGGTCTCGCCGGGTTCAACGCCGCCGCCGGGGGTGTACCAGTCCACTCCGGCGCTCGGATCGTGGGGAATCCGGTGCACGCGCAGCAGCAGCACGCGGTGGTGGGCATCGAGCACGATCACCCGCGCGGTCCGGCGGGCGTAGACCGGTGCGGCGGTGCTGTCGTGATCGTGATCCACCCTCGCACCTTCTCAAGTGGGCTCAGCAGTTGACCAGTGCCCGGCTAGCGGCTCGCACTCTGCGGGATGACCGTGAGGTCGTCGGGGCATCTTGGCCCTACGGTCGTCCAATGATCACGGTGACCAAGCGCAAGCTGGACGGCGGGTACAGCTCGTGGTCGGCTGAGTGCGTGGCCGTCGACGTCCATGGCGGCTGGTACTTCTGCCCCCAAGGTGCGGTGCACACCGCGGCGGACGGTCCGTCGTTCACGCTGCCGTGCAACGGAGTGCAGCTGGTCGCCCCGGGTAGCGACTGGGTGGCGTGGTGGTGGGCGCAGCCGCGTTGGGTGAGCATCGACGTTTGCCGTCCCGTCGTGGTGACGTCGCAGTGCATCGACTACGTCGACCTGGAGGTCGATCTCGCATGGTCGCCCGGCGGGCCAGCCCACGTCGTGGACGAGGACGAGCTGGCTGCAGAGGTGGTAGCCGGGCACGTCGAACCGCCGGAGGCCCAGCAGGTGCTGGCCTTGGCCGCGAGCCTGCAGCAGCGTCTGCAGGGTGGGGATCCGTTGTTCGCTGAGGTGGGCTGGCGGTACTTGAGCGCCCTGGGGTGAGCATCGGCGCAGGGTGCGGGCGGTAGCCCCCATCGACATGTGCGTGACGTCGTCGACGTCCCGCACCGCGGGATGACCGTGAGGTCTC